>DATKXQ010000083.1:0-3211 GCA_035528975.1 bacterium | reverse complement strand
CACACGCCGAGCTTGAGTAGCTTGAGCAGTACGGTGTACTGCTCGGCGCAGGTGATGGGGATCTGCGACGCCGGCGGCTGGAACGCGGTGTCGATCTCGAACGTGAAGCCCCAATCCCTGGCGTGGCCGGTGCCGTCGTATTCCCAGTCGACGGCGTTGCCGGAGGCCAGGTACCCCAGACATTCCCAGTCGTTGCCGTGTTCCCACCCGGATAACGTCTCCAAAAGATACGTCGCGAGGTTCTTGTAGTAGGTATAGTCCGGCTCCGGCGGGTGGCCGTAGGTATAGGCCCAGGGGTAGAGCATATACCGGCCGGCGGAGTGGTAGTTGAGCGTGTACAGGAACTGGTGGTCGTCGTCGTTGATGAGGTCCCGGATCGCCTGGAGCTCGGGTTCGGAGAACGCGGACGGGCCGCGGTACGTTTCGGAACTGGGGTTGCCGCTCGAGCCCGCGCCGCCCCAGTAGTAGTCGTAGTTGCGGTTGAGGTCGACGCCGTATATCCCGCCGCCGTTGTCGCGGCGGTTCTTGCGCCACATGTTGTAGACCTTGAAGACGTGGTTGTGGCCGTCGGGGTTGAGCATCGGGATTATCCAGGTCTCGACGTTGTCGACGATGAGGTTCACTCCCGGGTCAGTCGCGTATTTCTCGCAGAGCTGTTTCGCGAGGTAGAGCGGGACCTCGACCGTCATTATCTCGCGGGCGTGGTGATTGCCGTTGACGAGGATGTCCTTCTCGTCGGCCTCGTGGGTCGCGACGTTGTCCGAGATCTTGAGCGCCCAGATTTCCCGGTTCTCCCACGTGTCGCCGACGTCGTAGAGTTTGCAGATGGTGGGGTAGGTGGAGGCCAGGTTCTGGAGAATGGGGACCAGCTCGTCGTACTCGGTGTACTCGGCGGGCGGCGCGGCGTCCGTGTCGATAACTTGGAGTATATCGTACGAGACGCCCTCGCGGCCCAGCGCGGCGAGGTCCCCGGCCGAGGCGATAATATCGAAGTATTCTCCGGCTCGGGCCGAGGCGACGTCGAAGTCGTATTCTTCGAGGTCGGCCATCAAACGGGCGGGATCGGCCTGGGCCCGCGTCCAATAGACAGTATCCGCGGCCACGGTGCCCGCCGCCAACGCCGTCGCGAGGATTATGCAAATCCCTTTCATAGTATCACCTTATCGCTCCGAGAACGGAATACGTTGGATTATATCGGTTTAATTCGGAAGTTCTATGCTTTATATATATAACGTGGGTATTATTGTCAACAACCATTTATCAACTCTCTCCATGCTCGTAAGTCATTATATTTCAATGATGAACGCCGAGTTGCGTCTTTTTTTTCCCCAAAGTATCAACAATCGTCTATTTTACGAAAGCGCCTTATATATTTAGGTTTGCGCTACTTATCTATTAATGATGAAACCTTGTCAGGGGTTAATACGGTATCGTACCTGAAGCGCTCGTCGTCGCGACGCGGGTGGTCGAGGTTGAAGTGCAGGCCGCGGCTTTCCGGCCGGGATTGCGCCGATTCGACTATTAGCTGGGCTACGGTAACGATATTGTGTAGTTCGATGAGGTCGTAGTGGGGGGAGGCCGTCGCGAGTATTTTGTCGACGTTCCGGTGAATAGCGGCCAGACGCTCGGCCGCCATTTCCAGGCGCCGGTCGCTGCGCACTATCCCCACGAAGTCCCGCATCGTACGCCGGACGAGGTACCAGTCGTGCGATATGGCCACCGGCTCGAGCTCGTTGCCGCCGTTGCCGGCCCAATCCGCAGGGGTAGGGGGCGCCGGCACGCACTCGATTTCTTCGGTGGTGGCATCGGCGACGCGCTTGGCGAATACGACGGCCTCCAACAGCGAGTTCGACGCCAGGCGGTTGGCGCCGTGGAGGCCGGTGCACGCTACTTCGCCGACGGCGTAGAGCCCCGGCACGGCGGTGCGGCCGCAGATGTCGGCGCGCACGCCGCCGCAGCAGTAGTGGGCCGAGGGCGCTACGGGGGCCGGGTCTTCGGCGAGGTCTACGCCGTACTCCTTGCATTTACGATATATGTACGGGAACCTCGTCTCGAGTTTATCTTTGCCCAGCGACCGCACGTCGAGGTAGACGTGATCGGTCCCGGCCTTCTTCATCTCCTGGTCGATAGCGCGCGCGACGACGTCGCGGGGCGCCAGCTCGCCGTCCGGATGGTAACCCGACATGAACCGCTCGCCGTCTTGATTGAGCAAGACGCCCCCTTCGCCGCGGAGCGACTCCGAGAGTAAAAACGACCTCTCGGGGAGCGTTTTAGCGCCGGGTAGGAACAGGCACGTGGGGTGGAACTGGAAGAACTCCATATTGGCGACGGCGGCTCCGGCGCGCCACGCCGCGGCTATGCCGTCGCCGGTGCAAACGTCCGGATTGGAGGTTATGAGGTATACCTTACCGGCCCCGCCGGACGCCAGTACCGTGGCGCGGGCGGAGAACGGGACGATTCCGCCGGTATCCGCGCTCAAGACGTACGCGCCCCGGCACCGCCGGCCTTCGTCCTCGCCCTTGACGATAAGCTCGAGGGCGAAGTGGTTTTCGAATATATCGACGTTGGGCCGCCGGTTCAGCGTGTCTATGAGGGCATTCTCGATGGCCTTTCCGGTCAGGTCGGCGGCGTGGAGGATGCGCCGGCGCGAGTGGCCGCCCTCCATGCCGAGGTCGTAACCGCCGTCCGTCTTTTTCGTGAATTCGACGCCCAGTCGGGTGAGTTCCGTCACGCGGCGCGGCCCTTCGCGGACTACCGCCTGCACCACTTCCTCGTGACACAGGCCGGCACCGGCGCGGATCGTATCCTCCGCGTGCAGCTTCACGTCGTCGTCGGGCGACGTGACGGCGGCGATGCCGCCTTGCGCCAGCGCGGTGGAGCTGTCGGTAAGGCCGCGCTTGGTGATAAGGGCGACGCGGCCGCGGGCGCCGAATTCGAGGGCGGTGTAGAGGCCGGCCAGGCCGGAGCCGATTACCAGGACATCGTATTCCATTTACCGGCTATTATAACACCCGCCGCCGCGAAACGCAAAAATATTAAAAGGGACGTGGGGGGACAAGGGACATGGTACTCCCCGGTTTCAGGTTCCGCGAAGTCCAGGTCGAGGTTCTCATCCCGCCACCTTCGCCCTATCCCGGCGGGCGCCGCGCCCTCCGTTTTACGGGCTAAACGAGCGAACGTACCGTAGCGTCGGACCTCCCGGCGGGGGGCT
>DATKXQ010000082.1:0-13150 GCA_035528975.1 bacterium | reverse complement strand
GCGTGAACGCCGAGGCCTCCGGCCGGGGGAGGGAGTTCGAGGCCGTACCGTTCACGGTACGGTCCTTCACCGCCCGGGCCTACAACCGCGCCTTCAGGCGGGGGGAATCATAGCGGCGCCGCGTGAACGCGGCGTTGCAGGCCGATAGCCGTTGAGGTACCTCGGCGTGAACGCCGAGGCCTCGGCCTGGCGCGTTATGGGGGGCGACCGGCCGGTCGCCGCTACCGGCCGTTCGCCCTTATTTCCGACGATATAAACTCGGGCCGGAAGGCGTTTCGCACTTGATGAAAATGCCGGTTTATGTTATAAATACCGCCTTACCGGGGCTGTAGTTCAATTTGGTTAGAGCACCGGCCTGTCACGTCGGAAGTTGCGGGTTCGAGCCCCGTCGGCCCCGAATGGACAAGCCCCCCGCGCCGCGGAGGGCAAAACCTTAATGCATCGCTCGGACTATAACGCGGAGGCAAAGACTATATGAAAAGGTTTATGACGATAGCCGGCCTGGCGGCCGCGCTGGCGTGGGTCATGTGCGCCGTGAGCGGCTGCGGCGGCTGCGGATACGACGAGAAGAAGCCTATAGCCACCGTCGACGGCAAAAGCGCCATTACGGTGGGCGACTTCGTCTACCACTACAAGCGCGCGGTCGAGATGGCGCCGCCCCAGGATAAGCCGGTCATCAACACCTTCGACGACGCCAAGGACTTCCTCGACGACATCGTGACGAGCCGGGTGCTCGAGATCGAGGCCGAGGCGCTGGGGTACGGCAAGGACGAGAACCTGGTACGCGAGATGGAGATGTACCGCTCCAACCTCCTCCGGGAGCGGATGCGGAGCAAGGTCGCGGAAGAGGTCAAAGTGACCGAGGCCGAGATCTTGGACTTCTACAATAAGAATAAGGAATGGCGCCGGGTCTCGTTCATAATGTGCGACAAGAAGGGCCAGGCGGAGAAGGCGCACGCGGAATTGGCGGCCGGCAAGCCCTGGAACGACGTCGTCAAGAAATACTCGACATTCGAGGGCAACCGGGACCAGGGCGGCAAGGCGCCGGAGGACTTTTACTACAGCGGCGACAACGTGAGCCGCGCCGTGTACGAGGCCGAGGTCGGCAAGTACACGCCCGTCGTCGAGATCGAGAGCGGCGACCTGTGGTTGATATTCCGGGTGGACGAGAAGGTCCCGGGCCAGAAAGACGAGTACGCCAAAGTCAAGGACAACGTCCGGGACAGCATAAAGCAGTACAAGGTCGACCTGAAGATGAAGGAGTACCTGGCGAAGGTGCGCAAGGACGCGCCCCTCGAGGTCAACAAGGCCCTGTACGACGCGATGATGAAGGACAGCATCGCCGACCTCCGCGAGAAGTACAACCGCAAGGGCGAAGTGATATCCAAGATAGGCGACGTGCCGGTGTACTTCGATAGCTGGTTCGAGGGCATGTTCCTCCAGATGAACATGAGCGAGGGCGCGGTGGACGAATACAAGCGCAAGGAGCTGGCCGAGTTCAAGAAGGTTATGGACTCTCGGCTGAAGGCGCTGGAGGACGACGCCCTGCTCGAGTACGATGCCGTCCGCACGGGCGCGGACAAGGAAGACGATTTCATCCGCGACCTAAACAGGTTCCGCGCCGGGAAGATGGTCGACCGGATCTACGAGGAAGTCTTCCTCCCCACCATACCCGCCGTGACGGAGGGGGACGTCAAGGAGTACTTCGAAAACCACAAGCCCGAGTTCCAGGAGCAGGAACGCGCCGAAGTTTACGTCGTAGCTTTCCCGGATAAAGCCGCGCTGGAAGAGGTTCACGCCAAGGTCAAGGCCGGCGGCGACGTCGTGGCCGTCTCGGGCGAGTATATGGAGAAAATAGTCAACGCGATGATCGAGGCGGGTCAAATGGACGAGGAACCGCCGCCGGGGGATATGCCGATGGCTTCGCTGGTTCCGGTGAATAAAGAGCCGGCGCCGACCCCGCCCGGCCCCGCGACGGGCCCCGAGGGGGGGGGAGAGGCCCCCATCCTCGGCGAGCTGCGGCCCCGCGTTTTCAAGGCCAAGAAGGGCGACTTGAGCGACGTCTTCAAGCTCAAGGACGGCCGGTGGGCGTTCTTTAAATATTGGGAATACTACCCCTTCGTCCAACACACGCTCGACGAGGAGGATATCGCCACGTCGGCGAAGGACGGCGCCCACCGGGAGAAACTGGCCAGCCCGGAAGTCGACCGGCGCTGCCAGACCTGGTTCAACGATCTCCGGGCCAAACACAAGATCGAGATCGACGATAGCGCTCTCAAAATGGCCTACAAAAAGGTCCAGAAACTGTAGTGATTGCGCGGCGAGCGATCCGGGCGGCGGCCGTCGTCGTATTGCTGGCGGCCGCCGCCGGTTGCCGTAAGGGGAGGGATGCGGAAGCGCCCGCCACGCGGGTCGTGGCGCGCGTCGGCGACCGGGAGATAACGGCGGCCGACGTTTACCTGGGCCTCTATCCCCAGGGGCGGCCCGGGGACGCCAAGGTCGATCCCGGAGCCGCCCGGCGGGTGGTAGACCAGCTCGTCGAACGGGCGCTGATACTCGCGTGGGCCGAAGACAACGATATCGAAGTGAGCGACGAGGAAGCGAGCGGGCGGCTCGAGCTGATACGGGCCGACTACGGCGCCCGCGGGTTTACGTCCTACCTCAAGTCGGAGGGCCTCACCCCCGAGAGTTTTAAAAACGTCGTCCGGGAGGACCTCGTCGTCGAGGCGGCGATAGAGGCCGCCGTGGTCGAGAAGGTATCGGTGAGCTACGACGACGTCGTGGCCTACTACAACGTCCAGGCCGAAGCGTTCGAGGCCCCGGCCGAATACCACATCAAGCAGATTATTACGGAAGACAAGGCCAAGGCGGAGGAGGCGCTCGCCAAGCTCGAATTCGGCGCCACCTTCGAGGAGGTAGCGCGCGAACTCTCGATGTCGCCCGACCGCCACATGGGCGGGGACGTCGGCTACACCACGCTCGACGCCGTGCCGTCGGAGGTGGGCGACGTCGTCGCGAAATTGCCGCCGGGCCAGGTCAGCCGTATAATCGAAACGCCGTACGGGTTCGAGGTGGTGAAGGTCGTGGGGGTCCGCGATGCCCGGCGCAAGCCTTTGCCCGAAGTGCGGACCGAGATCGAAGACCGCCTCCGCACCGAACGCGAGGACGAGGTCTACGCCGCCTGGCTCGAGCAGTTGAAGAACAAGGCCAAGATCGCCGTCGACGAAAAGGCGTTGGGAGAGCTATGAGGCCGGTGGGGCCGGCGGTTTGGGGAATGCTTCTCGCGCTGGCGCTGGTCGGCGCGTCGTTTACGGCCGCGAACGCCGAGCGCCGGGCGCTGGACGGCATCGTGGCCGTCGTAAACGACGACGTCATCCTGGCGAGCGAGCTGGGCGAAGAGGTGTCGGTGCGGCTGTACCAGCTCGGCCCCGCCGCCGCGAAGGTGCGGGATATCCGCGCCTACACGGCGGAGGTGCTGGAGTCGATGATCGACGCCCGGCTGCTTATTCAGGCCGCGGACGAACAGGACATCGTCGTATCCAAAGAGGACATCAGGCCCTATCTGGAAGAGGAGTTGGAGAGGATTCGGAGCGCTTTCTCCACGGAGGCGGAGTACGAGGCGGCCCTCGCCGAATACGGCATGTCCGAGAAAGACCTCGTCCTCCGCTACCGCAAAAACCTCCGCGACCAGCTGAAGATCCGGCGCTTCACGGACGCGGTACTCGCGCCCCGCGTCAAGGTGACCGAAGAGGACATCCGCGACTACTACGAGAGCCATCGCGCCGAGATAGCGCTGCCGGCGCTCGTTACGCTGCGCGAGGTCGCGATCGCGAAGCAGCCCTCCGCGGCGTCGCGGGCGCTCGCCCGGGGCAAGCTCGAGGAGCTGCGAAACGCCGCGTTGGCGGGCGGCGATTTCGCGGCCCGGGCCGAGAGGTTGGCCGCGGCCGAGGGGGGAGAATTCGGCGGCTCGTTTAAATTCGGCCCCGGCGAGGCGGTGCCGGCGCTCGAGCGCGCCGCCGCCGACTTGCGGCCCGGCGACATTTCCCCCGTGTCGGACGGCCCCGACGGTTACTGGTTGGTGCGGCTGATAGGCGTGGAGAACGAACGCCGCGAGGTCCAATACGTTCATCTTACGCTGGCCGTTACCGAGGGGGACGTGGAGGCGGCCCGGGCGAAGGCCGCGGCCGCCGCGGCCGCGCTCGCGCGCGGCGCGACGTTCGCCGAGGTGGCGGCCGAGTACAGCGACAACGACGAGACGGCCGCCGCCGGCGGACTGGTCGGCGAGGTCAGTATGTCCGAGATGGAAGCGGAGATGCCGGAGGTCGCCGCGGCGCTGATGGAGCTCTCGCCGGGCGAGGTGACGCCGGTGGTAGAGCGGCCGGAGGGCTTCTTCGTCCTGCAGCTCGAAGAGCGCAAAGAGGGCCACGAGCTTTCCTACGAGGAAGTGCGGGACAGGATCAAGCGCCTCCTCACCACGCAGAAATTGGCGCTCGAGCAAAAGAAATATCTCCAGGAGCTGAAGGGCAAAGCGTACATCAAAACCTTCGAATGAGAGGCGCGGCGGTTCGCGACGTAGAAGCGAAAAAAGCAGGCTCCGCGCCTGCTTTTATAAATGCCGGGGCGTCCTGTCGTCAGTCCAGGTTGGGGACGAGCAATACCGGGATGTCGGTCTTCGCGAGAATCTCGCGGGAGATGGCGCTCGAGATGTCCCCGCGTTCGTCGAGGCCCAGTATTATAAGGTCGACCCCTTCCTCCTGCGCCGTTTTGGCTATCGTGTCGGTGAGGCGGCCGATGCGGAGGATGGAGCGGATCTTGGGCGTCGTGCGTTGACGCTGGAATATCGCCAGCGCCTGTTGGCCGTCCTCGTACTCGTCCTGGCTGTCGACGACGTGCAGTACGATGAGTTGCGCGTTGGCGCGGGAGGCGACGGCGACGAGGTAGTCGGCTTTCTTTTTGGCGGGAACGCTTCCCGCGGTGGTTACCATTATTTTCAAATCATATCCTCCTGCGGGACGGAATCGAAGCTGGCCTTATTGTACGCGATATCGGCGACGGCGTCAAGTATTAACGCGAAAGCGGCGCCGGCCCGCCGGCTGGATTATGGGTAAAAGCTACGTCGCGATGCTGTGGCATTTTCACCAGCCGCCGTACGCCGAGCCGGCCGGCGGCGGCCGGGAGCTGGCGCTGCCCTGGGTCCGCCTCCACGCCGCGCGCGACTACTACCAGATGGGATATCTCGTCGCGGCTCGCGACGGCGTGCGCGTGACGTTCAACTTCACGCCCGTGCTGCTGGCGCAGTTCGACGCGTACGTGGAGCGGGGGGCGCGCGACCGGCTCATGACGCTCTCGCTCCGCGACCCGGCGGGTTTGAGCGCCGACGAGGCCGCGCGGCTGTGGGCCTCCTGCTTCGACGTGGATTTCCGCCGCAACGTCCGCGACCACCCCCGGTACTTCAAGCTCTTCCGCAAATATTGCCGCCGCGAATCCTTTTCCGCCTCGGAGCTGACGGACGCGGTGGCGTTGTTCAACCTCGCCTGGCTCGGCGAGGTATTCCGCCGCGGCCCGCTGGCGCTCGAGACCGGCGTCGTCGCGGACCCGGCGCCGCTGCTCGAGAAGGGCGGCGGCTATACGGCCGCGGACGTCGAGGCCGTTATCGGAACGCAGCTGGATATAATGCGGGCCGTAGTCCCGCTGTACAGAAGGCTGCGGGACGAGGGGAGGGTCGAGCTTTCGACGACGCCCTTCTTCCACCCGATCCTGCCCCTCGTGCACGACTCGGACCTCGCGACAATCGACTATCCCGGCGCCACGCTGCCGCGCCGCTTTTCCCGGCCCGCCGACGCCCGCGAGCAGGTCAACCGGGCCGTCGCGTTCTTTGAGGAGAAGTTCGGCGCCCCGCCGGCCGGGATGTGGCCCGCCGAGGGGGCGGTGGCCGAAGAAATTCTCCCGCACTTCGAGGAGGCCGGCGTGAGGTGGATCGCCTCGGACGAGGGGGTACTCGCGTTATCCGGCAAGCGCGACTACGAGCCGGCGCGCCCCGAGATGCTGCTGCAACCCTACCGCGTGGGGAAAGGGGAGGTGGCGATCTTCTTCCGCCATCACGCGCTGTCCGACGCGGTGGGCTTCGAGTACCAACACCGGGAAGACCTCCCGGCCGCGGCGGCCGATTTCTGCCGCCGGCTCTACGCGCTCCTGGCGGCGGCGCGAGGCCGCTCCCTTCACGACGCGCTGGCCACGATTATAGTCGACGGCGAGAACGCCTGGGGCGGTTACGAGCGCCAGGGCGTGCCTTTCCTCGAGGAGTTGTACCGGCGCCTGGCGCGCGGCGACGTGGCGCGGGCCGTGACGTTCGGCGAATACCTGGCCGGCGCCGCGGGAAGGGGCGTCGCGCCCCACCCGCCGCTGAGTCTCGAGCCGTTGCGGCCGCTCGCGTGCGCCTCCTGGATCGACGAGGCCGGCTCGGCCCCGGGAAACGATTTGGGGACCTGGGTCGGCGGCGCGGAGGAGAACCGCGCGTGGGACCTTCTGGGCGAGGCCCGGGACGCGCTCGCGCGCTCGGCGGCGTCGCCCGAGGCCCGGGCCGCGGCGCGCGAGTTCCTCCTGGCCGCGGAGGCGAGCGACTGGTTCTGGTGGTACGGCGACGTCCAGGGAGGCGGCGCGGAGGAGGAGTTCGACCGCCTTTTCCGCGACAACGTCCGGGCGGCGTATCGCGCCCTCGGCGAGGAGGCGCCGGCCGCGGTCGACGAGCCCATAGCGCCGCGGCGCGTTCTCTGGCGGCTCGAGCGGCCGACGTCGTTGAAGGCGGGCGACCTCCTGGTGGTGGAGTGGCCGCGGCCGGGCGAAGTGCGGTTCGGCGTCAACGGTTGGCGCGAAACCCGCCAGGTCGCCCTCGCGCCGGCCTACGGCGCGATGGCCGGGCCGGGAGGCGTTTTCCGCGCGTCGCTGCTCAAGATAACCGACGGCGTGCGCCGGGTGGAGTTCACTTTTCGAGACGAGGCCGGCAAATGGCTCGGGTACGATTTTTTCATCGCCGTCAATTGATTTTTGTTATAATTCGAAAACTATTCGGAGAGGATAGGCTATGATCGAATATCAATACCTCCTCGTTGTGTTGCTGGGTCTGGTCATGCTGGTGGGCGGTTTTTGGCTCGGCCAGGCGTCCGGGAATAAGGTCGTGCGCGCCGTCGGGCCGCCGGCGGGAGTCGTCGGCCTCATCGTCATTTTCGTCGGCATCCTGCTGACCTGCGTGCCCGGTTTCTTCACCTGGTAACGTCGCCGTGACGACCGTCGCCTTCAAGACCCTCGGCTGCAAGCTCAACCAGTACGAGACCGAGGCCGTGCGGGCCGGCGTCGAGGGCGCCGGCTTTCGGACCGTCCCCTTCGACGAAGCGGCGGCGTGCTACGTTATCAACACGTGCACCGTGACGCACCGGAGCGACTACAAGTCGCGCCAGCTGGTGCGCCGCGTGTGCCGCGAGCGGCCCGACGCCCGCGTCATAGTAACCGGCTGCTACGCCGAGCTCGCGCCCGAGGTGTTCACGCCGCTGGGGCCGAACGTCGAGGTCGTCCCGAACAAAGACAAAGACGCTATCCCGGCGTTGATATGCGGCGACCCGGCCGCGGCGACCCCGCGCGTTACCCGCTTCGCTACCAAGACCCGACTCTTTCTGAAAACCCAGGACGGCTGCGACCACGCCTGCGCTTATTGCGCGGTGGTGGCGGCGCGGGGGCCGAGCCGCAGCAGGCCCGCGGGCGAGGTGCTCGATGACGCCCGGGCCGCGACCGCGGCCGGCGTGAAGGAGATCGTCCTCGTCGGCGTGGACCTCGGCTCCTACGGCCGGGACCTCGAGCGGCGACGCTCGCTGGCCGGGCTCTGCGCCGAGCTGTCGAACTTGGCCGGCGATTTTCGGCTGCGCCTCTCATCCGTGGACGTGGCCGATTTCGGGCCGGCCCTCGTGGCCGAACTCGCGGCCGGGGGCCGGCTTTGCCCCCACGTGCACCTGCCGCTGCAGGCCGCCGACGACCGCATTCTGAGTAGCATGCGCCGGCGCTACCGGGCCGACGACTATCGCCGTTTGTGCTACGAGCTGCTCGAGCGCGTGCCCGACGTCGCTATCGGCGCCGACGTCATAGCGGGCTTGCCCGGCGAGGACGCGAAGGCGTTCGAGGCGAATCGCTCGCTGGTGGACGAGCTGCCGTTCGCCTACCTGCACGTCTTCCCGTACTCGCCGCGCCCGGGGACCGACGCCGCGGCCATGACCGACCGGCCTTCCCCCGACGAGCGCGAGCGGCGCGCCGCGCTGCTGCGCGACATGGCCGCCGCCAAGAAGGCCTCGTACGGAAGGCGCTTCGCCGGCGCGGTCCGTCGCGTCCTCGTCGAAGAGACGCGCCGCGGCGACGGCGGCGCGATGGTGGGTTTGACCGATAACTACCTGCACGTAGCGTTAGACGGTTACGAGGGCCCGGGCAACGTTTTCGTCGACGTCCGGCTCTCCGAGGGAGAGGGCCGGCTGACGGCGACGCCGGCCCTTTAACGTCCAACCGGGGTGATAGTTTATGCCTTACCCGCTCTACGCTTATTTCGACCCCGCCTACCTTATCTTAAGACCCGTTATTATATTGGGTTTCTACGCCCAGTGGAAGATAAGGTCCACGTACAAGAAATTCGCGCAGATACCGGCGGCCTCGGGTTTGGGCGGCGCCAGGGTGGCGGCCCTCCTGCTGCAGCGCGAGAAACTCGGCGGCGTCGCCATCGAGGAAGTGGGAGGTTCGCTGACGGACCATTACGACCCGCGCTCGCGGACGCTGCGCCTTTCGGCGGGCGTGGCGCGCAGCGACAGCATAGCGGCCTACGGCGTCGCCGCGCACGAGGTGGGCCACGCGGTGCAGCACCGCGACGGCTACGCGTTCCTCGCCGCGCGCAACGCCATCCTGCCCGTCGCCAACCTGGGCTCGCAGCTCCTCATCCCGCTGCTCATCGGCGGCTTCTTTTTTCGGTGGGGATTCTTAATTAATATAGCGATTATTCTCTACGGGTTCGCGGTGGTATTCCAGCTCGTCACGCTGCCGGTCGAGCTCGACGCCTCCCGGCGCGCGCTGGCGATGCTCCGCGACACCGGCGCCGTCGCGCCCGAGGAGGCCGCCGGCGCTAAAAAGGTGCTCGGCGCCGCGGCCTTGACGTACGTCGCCGCGACGCTGACCGCCGTGACCTGGCTCCTGTATCTGTTGTTGGGGGTGCGGCGGAATTAAAACGCCCCGCCGGGCGCGGCGGGGAGGCCGTTAAGCGGGGGACGGGGCTACCGGAAAGAGAGCGCCGTGCCGTCGTCGGCGACGAAGTAGACGGCGTCCGGCCCGACCGCCGGGCTCGAGGCCACGCCGGCCGGCGCCTCCGCTTCCCAGGCTATGCCGCCGTCTCTGTCGCGGACGGCGTAAATTTTTCCGGCCGCGGTGCCGACGTAGACGAAACCGTTCGCGACGGCCGGGCTGCCCTCGACGGCCCCCTCCAGGTCCGCTTGCCACAGGCGGGCGCCGTCGGCGAGGCGGAGGGCGACGAGCTTGCCGTCCCAGGTTCCGGCGAAGACGGCGCCGCCGTCGGCCGCGAGGCCGCTGACGCCCGCGCCGGCCGGGTAGCGCCAGAGCTCGCCGGCCGAGGCCGCATCCACGGCCACGACGTCGCCCTCCTCGGAGGCGGCCACCACCGCTCCCTCCCATACGAGGGGCGGCGCGGCGAGAGGCGCGCCGGCGTCGAAGCTCCAATGGTGCCGGCCGGTCGCGGCGTCGAAGCACAGCAGGCGGCCCGCGCGCGACGCCACGTAAACGTTTTTACCCGCGACCGAAGGCGCGGTCCAAATCGGGCCGAGGTCCTTGGCCGACCACTTCGCCTTGCCGTCGCGGGCGCCGAGGGCGAGCAGTTTTCCGTCCAGCGTGCCGACGAAGACCTTGCCGTCGGCGATGACGGGGTCGGCCACGATTTTACCTCCCGCGGCGAACTTCCAGACCAGCCGGGCGCGCGGGACGTCGAGCGCGTAGAGGTAGCCGTCGGCGGAGCCGAAGTAGGCCGTCGTGCCGGCTACGGCCGCGCCCCCGGATACGTCGCCGCCCGTGCGGTAACGGTATAGAAGCTTGCCGGCCGCGGTGTCTATTACGTTCATGTGATCGTCGTTCGTACCCACGAGCAGGTAACGGCCGGCCATGACCGGCGACGAGAACGACGACGACTTCAACGGCAGCGTCCAACCCGCGGCGCGCGGCGGCCCGGCGAAGTCGGGGTGGAGGGAGGCCGTGCGGCCCGGGCCGCCGCGGTACGTATCCCACCGGGGGCCGCAGGACAATATAAAAAATGCCGTTGCGGCCGCAACGAGCTTAAGATAATGTTTACCGCAGAACACCGCCGGGAATATAACACCGGCGTCGAGCCATGTCAACGTTCACCCGAGCCGCGGTAAGTCAAGGTTTCCTGGACGATTTGTACGGGCGCATCGCGCCCCGCTACGACCTCGTCAACTGGGTTCAGAGTCTGGGGA
Organism: bacterium; assembly: GCA_035528975.1. Taxonomy (GTDB): domain Bacteria; phylum RBG-13-66-14; class B26-G2; order WVWN01; family WVWN01; genus WVWN01. Next base: position 2,627 of record DATKXQ010000082.1, on the reverse strand, counting down.
TGGTGGGTTTGGTGCGGCGCGCGACCGCGCGGTACGTGGCGCGGGGCGTGGTCCTCGACGCGGGCGCCGGCAGCGGCGACCTGGCCGCGGCGTGCCTCGCGGCCGGGGCCTCGGCCGTGGTGTGCCTGGACCGGAGCCCGGAGATGTTCGCGGTGGCGCGGGCCAAGCTGGCGGCGCCGGAGAGGGCGGGGCGCGTACGCTTCGTTCTCGGCGACGTCGCGCGACTGCCTTTCCGCGACGGCGCGTTCGATAACGCCGGCAGCGCTTTCGTCTTCCGCAACATACCCGGCGTGGCCGGCGCGTTGGCCGAGGTATGGCGGGTCGTGCGGCCCGGCGGCCGCCTCGCGATAGCGGACGTCATGGCGCCGCCCGGGGGCCCGTTCGGGGCGTTGTACAGGTTATATCTCAACGTCATGGTCCCGTTGTGGGGCCGCCTCTTCGCGCGCGATAAGGCCGCGTACCGCTACCTTTCGGCGTCGATACAAAGTTGTTTCTCGGCGGCGGAGCTGGCGGCGTGGTTGGCCGACGCGGGTTTCGCGGACGCCCGCGTCGAAAGCAAGTTCGGCGGCGTGACGCAAATAGTCGCAGGCCGCCGCCCGTGATGAGAACCGGTTTGAAATTCGCGGTCTTAATCTGCGCTTTCGCCGGCGCGTGTTCCAAGGCGCCGCCTCCGCGCGAGGCCGCGGCCGCCGCGCCCTACGCCGAGGACGAGTTCGCGGCGCGAGCCGCGGCGCTGCAGAAGACGTGCGAGTTGGCCGTCGTCTACCTGGGCACGGACGACGCCCGCGCCGCGGCCGTGGTCGAGCAAGGCCGCCGGGAGGCGCTGGAAGCGGTTCGGCGAGCCCCCGACCCCTACCGCGGCGTCGCGTTCGCGCGCGCCTACGAGCGGCTCGACGGCGCGACGACGACGTTGGCGGGCATCGGCGTCTACTCGCCGCCGCTTTCCGACGCGACGTACGAACGGCTGCGGGGGGAGTTGCTGACGACCGCCGATGAGCTGCGGCCGCTGGGTTACCCCTATTATTTGAAAGTGGCGCGGCGGTACGAGGGCCTCGGCCGGCGGCGCGTTACCTGGGGGCCGATGCCGCCGCCGGCACCCGGGCCGGCGAAGCCGCCGGGCCGCGCGCTCGAGCCGGCGGCCTCCACGCCCGAAACTTCCCCCCCGGAAACGTCCCCGGCCGAAGAAACAGCGCCGTCGCCGGCGCCGGAAACCTCGCCCCCTCCCGAGTAGGGGGTTTTACCCTTACATCTATATTACGCGGTCCCGCCGCAGCGCGAAGACGAGGGCCGCGCCGCCGACGACCGTGGCCGCTCCGGTGAGGAGCAGGCCCAGGCGGACGTCGCCGCGGTCTACCGCGACGCCAATGGCCGGCGCGGTGGCGACGAATACCAGCCGCGAGACGAGGTTTTTAATAGACATCACCGTCGCGCGCTTATCCGACCAGGTGTGCCGGTTGATATAGTCGGAGATGACGGGGTGGGAGAAGCCGCGGACGAACTGCGCGCACAGGACGAAGAGGAAACCGAACGGCGTCACGAACGCCGCCATCGCGAACAACGACGCCCCCAATAAAACAGGCAACGAAACGAGCGCCAGCCGTTTGCCGAGGAGGCGTTCCACCGCGAACGCCGCTTTGCCGGACGTGGCCGCGAAGACGTTGAAGAGCGCGAAGATCAGGCCGAAGTAGTACAGCGGGATGTCGCACAGCTCGAAGTAGGGCTGGTAGAGCCAGAAGCCCACGGTCCCCAGGCCGTTGACGAGGGCGGCGAGCAGTATGAGCCATCGCACCTCCACGTTCTTGTACAGCGCGAACCGGCCTATCTTGTAGAGGTAGTACAGCTCGCCGCGCGGGTGGCCGCCGCTGGCGCGCGGCGGCTCGCGGAGCATCAGGCCGGCGACGGTGGCCGCGGCCAACGCCGCCGCCGTCAAAAAGAAGGTGAGGCGGAGGCCCGCGGTGGCGACGAACCCGCCGACCACCGCCGCCGCCGCGGCGCCCAGCAATCCCAAAAAGGAGGCGTGGCCCTCGATCTTCTTGTACTCGTCGGCCCGGCCCAGCGCGAGCAGCGTATCGTAGAGGATGGCGGAGTCGGCGCCCGAGAGGAGCGAGGCGCCGAGGGCCCACAACAGCTCGGCCGCCAGGAATTGCGCGAAGCCGGAACCGGTGCCGTACACGACGCAGGCCGCGGTTATCACGCCCGCGCCGATAAAGAGGCTGGGCTTCCGGCCCACGCGGTCGGCGAAGAAGCCGGACGGGATCTCCAACGCCACCACGGCCACGGCGAACGCCGTCTGCAAGACCATCACCTGCGTCATCGCAAGGCCCTGGTTTTGGAAGAAGACGACGATGACGGGCACGAAGAATACCAGGTACTCGCAGAGGCGAGCCGCGTAGAGCAGCGGGACGTTGCGCTTTAAACCTTCGAGGGTCATAGCGTCGAATTGGAACCTAATTGATAAAATACGAGGGGCGGCTCACGCCGCCCCTCGGTGTTACGCGAGTTGCATCGTGGCTGCGCTAAGGTTTTACTACTTGTTGCGCTCGGCCCACTTCTTCTTCATCATTTCGCCGCGCTCGTGCCACTTCTTCTTCATCAGGTCGCCCTTCCATTCGGGGATGGGTTCTTTC
>DATKXQ010000081.1:0-4145 GCA_035528975.1 bacterium | reverse complement strand
CGCGCCGTTCATATCCAAAGCGGAGACGGCGCCGTTGTGGGGGGTCGTACTCGGCTTCGCCATAGGGTGCATCATCGTCTTCGTCGAGATATTGTTGGAGCGCTACTCGGCGCAGACGCTGGTGGCCGCGGCGTTGGGCCTCACCGCCGGCCTCATCGTGGGCAACCTCTTCGCGTACGCCATATCCAAAACGGTGGAGGCGCCGGAGTACTTCTACGCGCTGATCGTCCTGGTGTGCGGTTACACCGGGACCATGCTCGCCGCGGCCAAGCTGCGCGACATGCCGTTGCTGGCCGGTCTCGGCTCGCGGCCGGGAGAGAGCGCCAACCTCAACGTCCTCGACACCAGCGTCATCATCGACGGCCGCATCACCGACGTCATCGAATCGGGCTTTATGCCGGGCGCGGTGATAATCCCCCGCTTCGTTTTGAAAGAAATCCAGCTCGTCGCCGACTCCTCCAACCCCCTCAAGCGCAACCGCGGCCGCCGCGGCCTGGAGATCCTGAACAAGATTCAGAAGTCGGCCCTCGCCCGCGTGGAGATATGGGAGAAAGATTACGACGACATACCCACGGTCGACGAGAAACTACTCCGGCTTTCGAAGGAATTCGGCGCCAGCCTGGTGACGAACGACTACAACCTCAACCAGGTGGCCGAACTCCAGGGGATAAAAATCCTGAACCTCAACAACCTCGCCAACGCCCTCAAGGCGGTGGTCCTCCCCGGCGAGCTGCTGCCGGTACAGGTCGTGAAGGAGGGCAAGGAACCCGGCCAGGGCGTCGGCTATCTCGACGACGGGACGATGGTCGTGGTGGAGAACGGCCGCTCGCACATCGGCGAGGGGCTGGAGGTCCTCATCACGAGCGTGCTTCAGACCGCGGCCGGGCGCATGATATTCGGAAAAATTCCGGAGGATAACGATTACGTCACCCGAGGGTAAGGCGTAGCGTGGCGGGCGAAGAGTCGACCCGGGCGCGCGTCGTCGCCGTGGTCTTGGCGGCCGGCGCGTCGACGCGCATGGACGGCACCGACAAAATTTTCGCGCCCCTCGGCGGGCGCCCTTTGATTTTTTACAGCCTGGCGCTTTTCGAGGGATGTGCGGAAGTGGACGGCGTCGTCGTCGTGGGCGCGGCCGGCGCGGAGGAAAAACTCCGCGATACGGCTTCGGCCTTCGGCTTCAAAAAGGTCCGCGCCGTCGTGACCGGCGGCGCCGAACGCCGGGATTCCGCGGCCGCGGGCCTCGCCGCCGCGGAGGCGTTCGCCGAAGCCGACGCCGCCGTGCTCATCCACGACGCGGCCCGGCCCCTCGCCGGCGAACGACTAATCGCGCGCTTGCTCGAGAAGTTAGGCGCCGCGGAGGGCGCCGTGCCGGCGGTCCCCGTGACCGACACCATCAAAACCGTCGCCGAGGAAAGCGGCGACGTCGGGGAGACGTTGGCGCGCGAAAAGCTACGGGCGATCCAGACGCCGCAGGCTTTCAAGCTCGCGGCCATCGCCGCGGCCTACCGCGCCGCCCAAGCCGAGAGGTGGCCCGTCACGGATGACGCCGCGGCCCTGGAGCGGGCCGGCGGCCGCGTCGTAACGGTCGCGGGGGAGCCGGACAACTTCAAGATAACCTGCCCGGAAGACCTGGTGCGCGCCGCCCGCGTCCTCGAAAAAAGGAACCTCGCGCCCTAACGGCGTTTTTCGGCGAGGGGCCGGCCGTCGGCGTGCGGCATTTCGTCGAGGCCCAGCGTTTTCAATATCGTCGGGCCGACGTCTTCGAGGGCCGCGTCCTCGACCTCCAATTTCAGGTTCGAGAAGAGCACGCCCGGAACGGCCCCGGCGTCGACGGAGGCGTGGTCTCCGGACCAGACGTCCCGGTTATCGGCGAACGTGGCCTCCGCGAACCCCCCCAGTATAGATTCCCAGGACACGCGATAGCCGTCGGCCAGCGAGACGACGAGGTCGGGCGCGCAATGCCGCCGCGGCCCCGCGAAGAGCTCGGCGCCGTCGTCGACGGCCGCCACGGGACGCAGGCCGCCGTCCCGCACGGCCAGGAGGCGTTCCCGCAGCTCGGCCTTGAGCGCCTCCACTTCCGACGGCGGCACGACGCCGCGCCTCTCGCGCCCCTTCACGTTCAAATAAATCTGGCCGTAGCCCTGGGCGTAGGCGCGCGTCTCGTCCCAGGCGACGGCGGGCCGGTAGCGCCCCCGGCGAAGCGCCGCCTCGGGCGCGGGGCCGCCGACGCCGAAAGGCCGGGCGCCCGGCGCGAGCCGCAAGTAGCCGTTTTCCCAAAGCCACCGGCTCGGGTCGAAGGCGCGCCGGAAAGACCTGTTGCCGTGGGCCGAGACGACGAAAACCGCGGCGTCCTCGGCACCCGGCGACGCGAGGAACTTCGCCAGCGTCTCGTCCACGTAGCGGTAAGCTCCCTGTAGAGCGTCGGCGTAGGAAAAGAACCGCTCGCTCTCGAAAGCCGGGTGGCCGGGATCGTGGTAGCGCCAGAAGACGTGCGCCAGCGCGTTCAAGCCGTAATCGAAGAGAAGAAAGAGGTCCGGCGCGAGGCGTTGCCGCGTCCACAGGCCGAGCTGTCTCTTCTCCTCGGTTTGCAAGCAGTACTCGCCCACGAGCGGCCCCGGGCCGATGACGCGGTCGTGGAGGGCGGCGACGTCGAGCGGCTTCCCGCGGGTGCCGAAAGGGCCGTCGGCGGCGAGGTCCTCGCCGAAGCTCCTCGGCGCGGCCACGTCGACCAGGGGCGCCCGAGGGTCTATCTCCAGCGGGGCCAGCCATACGCGTACGTGCGGCGACGACGCGCCCACGAAGAACCGCCCCAGGACCCGGCCCCCGCCGAACGGCAACTCGAAATACGGGCTATACGTCCCCTTCCTAACGCACTGCGTCCGGCCGGCCGCGGATATGCTCAAATCCCTCGGCGTATCCGGCTCGAAGGTCAACTCGAGCGGCTCGCCGCCTAACGCCGCCGGCGGCTCCAGCGAAACGCGGCCGACGCCCCCCCGCATCTCTATCTTCCGCCATATCCCGCCCGCGTCCGTCTCCCGCTCCGGAAAACCCGGGTCGGAGGCGAAAAAATGGTAATTATAAGCGCCGAGGCTCGCGTCCGGGACGCCGGCGCCCGCGAGGAAAAAGCTCCCGTCCACCGCGTCGGGGGGGAAGTCCGCCGGCGCCCAGAGCGCCGCGGTGGCGATGCCGCGGGCCGCGGCGTAGCGCCAGAACGGCTCGCCGACGAGATGGGAACGGTAACGGCCCGGGAGAACGCGCCAGTTGCCGAGGTAGCGACCCGGCTCGTAGGCCACGTCCGCGACGAGCGGGCGATACGTCTCCGCGTCCCGGCCGAAACGCCCGAAGATGCCGTGCCGGCCGGGGGCCATGCCGGTCGCGAACGTCGCCCATGCCGTTTCCGCTTCCGCCGGCGTCGTCGTGCGAAGCGTGGCGAACGTGCCCTGCCGCGCCAACGCCGCGAGGCGGGGCAACTTGCCTTCGGCCATCAACCGCCCGACGAAAGCCGCGTCCATACCGCCGACGCCCAGCACGATTACGGGCCGGGCCGCGGCGCGTCTCTTGACCCGGCCGTCGCCGCACGAGGCCACAAGGGCTCCCAGGCCGCCGGCGGCCGCCCAGGCGCCGGCCGCTCCGGCCACCTCCAAAAAGCGTCTTCTCTTCATAAGCCCAAATGCAAACCGTTATGCGCGCGGGTTTACGGTTTAACCGCCTCGACGATGAGATTGTCGCCGAGACGCATGAAATCGAGCGCGAACGCCAGCGGCCGCAGCAACTTGGCCAGGACCCGCTCGAGCCAGCTTCCCAACCTAAGATTTATTCCCCACTCGTACCGCAGCCAGTACGACGCGGTCCGAATCAGGCCCGCCGGCGCGGACACGAAGTATACGCGCGTCGGCCTCCACCCGGCGGCGCGCAACAATTCCTGCAAGGTCTTAACGGTGAAATGAGTCCTGTGCAACGGGAGCGCCCAGTGGTACCAGTAGCGGCCGAAAAGGCGGGCCGCGGCGCCGTCGGCGTTGGGTACGGCCACGCATATCCGCGCGCCACGGCGCCCGAGCGCCGCGGCCGCAAGCAACGCCCGCCGCGGCTCGACGAGGTGCTCCAACGTGTGGTGGAACCTTATCACGTCGAAAGGGCCGGCGACG
>DATKXQ010000080.1:0-5618 GCA_035528975.1 bacterium | reverse complement strand
ACGTTCGTGCCGCTCTACGCCACGGTCGACGAAGGCCAACCGACGGACCTCACGTACTACTACAAGCCGGCCCTCGGCGACTACCGCGCCGGCTCGGTGGACAAAAAGATCGCGCTCGGCGACGGCACGCACCGGATTACGGTCACGGCGCACGACTCCCTGGGCAACAAGAGCCAGCGCACGGTCCAGTGCGTCGTGAGCGGCTCGTTGGCGTTGTTCGAGGTTATGAACTGCCCGAACCCGTTCGAGAACGATACGTACTTCACGTTCATGTCGTCGAGCGATATCGACAGCATGGTCATAAAGGTTTATACCGCGACCGGCCGGCTCGTCGCCAAGCTGGAGAACGGCGGCCTGCCGGCGGGGTACCACCAGATCCGCTGGGACGGCCGCGACCGCGACGGCGACCCCATCGCCAACGGCGTGTACTTCTATAAAATCGTAGCCCGGGCCGGCGACGAGAGAATCGTCGCCCGGGAGAAGTTGGTCAAACTGAGATAAGAGTGGCGGGTGACATGAGACGAGCGATTCTGGCTGTTATCTTCCTGGCGACCGCGGCCGCGTGCGGCGCCGCGGACAAGTACGCCGCCGATTGGATGACGTACGGCGCGGGCGCCCGGGCGCTGGGTATGGGCGGCGCCTTCGTCGCCGTCGCCGACGACGCGACGGCCCCGTACTGGAACCCGGCCGGCATGCCTTCCGTGGAACGCGCCGCGGTCTCGGCGATGCACTCCTACACCTTCAACGGCCTCGCGGCGTACGACAGCGTCTTCGGCGCCTACAATCTCGGCGCGGCGGGCGCCGTGGGCGGCGGCCTGTTGATGTTCACCGTCGACGATATGCCGATAACGGATTGGGACGATCCCCAATCGCCGAATAAGAGGCCCGTGTTGAAAGGGTACGCTGATTCGGGCGATTACGCCGTTTACGGCTCGTACGGCCGCGAGCTGCTGCCCAAGTTCAACGTCGGCGCGAGCGGCATCTTCATCATAGGTCGCCACCTCGGCGACCTCGAAGAGAACGCTGATTCTTCCGGCCAGGCGCTCGACGTCGCGGCGAAAGCGGGGCCGTTCGGGCCGTTTACGCTGGGCCTCAATGCCCAGAACATATCTTCCCGTCTCAAATGGGATACCGGGACCGTGGAGACGATACCCACCAACGTCAAGCTGGGGGCGGCGTACTACCTCCCGGTGGCGGATTGGGACAGCGAGTTCACGTTGGCGGTCGGTACGGACGCCAAGTTCGCCGGGTACGGCGAAGCGGCGCAAGTCTCCGCGGGCGAGGCCAGTTTCGACTTCTGCGGCGGCGGGGAGTGGTGGTACCGGCGCACCGTGGCGGTGCGGCTGGGGACGGAGCGCTCCGCCTTCGCCGGCGGCGTGGGGCTGGCGACGGACGTGCTCGGCTTCGCGATGGGCATAGATTACGCGTACCTGTCGGACACGGGCCTCGAGTCCAGTCACCGCGCCTCGGCGTCGTTCGCGTTCTAAGGCGGCCCCGGCGTCTCGCGCCGGCCGCGTGAGGGGTAGATATAGATGTTCGGTTCCATCGGCGTACAGGAGATCCTCCTGATCCTCCTCATCGTCCTGCTCTTGTTCGGCGCCAAGAAACTGCCCGAAGTGGGACGAGGATTGGGCAAGGGCATCCGCGAGTTCAAGAAGGCCTCGCGGGATTTGACCGATTCCATTACCGACGAGGCGAACGGGAAGGAAGCGGAGAAGGGTAGCTCCAAGCCGTAGCCGCCGTGCCGCGGCCCGTCTTTGGAAGCGGCCGTTCGCGCCCCGTTCGTATTCGTAATTCGTAATAGATATGGTCGAACGCTTACTCGCGTTGGACGTCGGCAATACGTCTATTGCCGGCGGGTATTTTATCGAGGGTCGCCTCGAGTTCCCCTTCAGCATCTCCAGCCGTCCGGAGCGGAGCGCCGACGAGTACGGCGTCCTGCTGCGGCACCTCCTGGGTTTCAGCGGGGCGGAGGTTCCGCGGCCGCTGCCTTCCATCATATGTTCGGTCGTGCCGCCGCTGACGGCCGCCCTCGCCGCGGCGCTGGCGCGGTACTTCGGCGCGGCCCCGGCGCAAGTCTCCGACTACGGCGCGTTGGGCATCGAGGTGCGGTACGATAACGTCGCCGAGGTGGGGCCGGACCGCGTCGTCCACGCGCTCGCGACGCGCGAGCTGTACGGCGCGCCCGCGGTGGCGGTGGATTTCGGGACGGCGACGACCTTCGACGTCGTGGCCGCGGACGGCGCTTACGTGGGCGGCGTAATCGCTCCCGGCGTGGCCGTCTCGGCCCAAAACCTGTTCGAGCGCACGGCGCGCCTCGGCGCCGTGGAGCTGACGCTGCCGCCCCGGGTGGTAGGCCGCAACACCGACGAGGCGCTGCGGGCGGGGATAATATTGGGCGCGGCTCGCGCGGCCGACGGCATAGTCGAGGCCATTCGGGAAGAACGCGGAGAACGCGGCGCGCTGGTGGCCACCGGCGGGTGGGCGGCCGTCGTCGCGCCGGCGATGAGGACGAAGCCGCGGCTCGACGCCGAGCTGACGCTGAAGGGCCTCGCGCTCGCTTTCGAGCGGCGGAACGCGGAGAGGTGACGTCGGAGTGGTGAAAACGCGGGTATTTTTAGGGCTCGCGGCCGCGGCCGCCGTCGTGACGGCCGGGTGCCGCGGCGGCGGCGGCGAGGGCGAGAGCGCCGCGGCCCCGCCGGCGTACACGCCGCCGCCGGTGGAATACGTCGTCGGTAAGATGGACGTCGACGACGAGGCCGCGGAGCCCTCGGTTCGCATGAACGTCGCGGTCGACGCGTCGACGACGCGGAAAGATATCGAACGGCTCTTGAACTACTTCGATAAGGAAAAGTACGACGAATACGACATCGTGTGGATAAACGTGTACTTCGACGTCGCCCGGGCGCGCTCGCCGGAAGTGGATTCGTCGGCCCTGGTGGCGACGCTGCGGGTGAACCGGCCGGGGTTCCGGGAATTGAAAGTGTTCGACGAGCTGGCGGACGCGGGCGAAATATCGGGCGGCCAGCCGGAAGTGATGAGCCAGACCGAGGAGACGCTGTACCTCGGCGGGCGCGGCCGGATGTTCGACTCCGGCAAACAGGCGCAGGCGCTCGCCGACTTGATGGAGGACAAGCCGGGCTACGCGATCTACCGTATGGTCTGGCAGAGTCCCGGGAACACGGAGCTGACGTACAGCGTGGAGCAGAGGATGATGGCGCGGGTCAAGACCGGCGTCTCCCGGGAGACCTGGTCCGATATGTCGTTCGAGGATATCAGACGCGCGGCGCGCGGTTCCGGGTTCGGCGGTAAGCGGCGCCACGGCGCCAACTACTCCTTCGTCCGGGAGTCGGGAGAGGAGGCCGAGGCCGAGAGCGAATAATGCCGCACGGCGATGGCGCCCGACAACAGGATAGGTATTACGACGACGCTCCCGATTGAGGTCCTCATGGCGGCGGGTTTTGAGCCGGTGGACCTCAATAATTTATTTATCGGGGGCGACGACGCCGAGCAGGCCGTCGGGGAGGCGGAGCGCGCCGGCTTCCCCCGTAATACGTGTGCCTGGATAAAGGGGATCTACGCCGTCGTCAGGGCGGAGCGCTTCGCCCGCGTGGCCGTGGTTACGGGCGGCGACTGCTCGAACGCCGCGGCGCTGGGCGAGGTGCTGGCCGACGACGGCGTGGACGTAATCAAGTTTTCGTTTCCGGCCGAACGGGACCGCGGCGCCATGGCGGGCGAGGTCGACGCGCTGGCGCGCCGGCTCGGGACGACGGCGGAAGCGGCCGAAGAAGTCTACGCGCGGCTTTCGCGGAGCCGGGCGTTCCTGCGCGCCGTCGACGAGCTGACGTGGCGCGAGGGCGTCGTCTCGGGCCGCGAGAACTTCGACCGGCTGTTGCGGGCGTGCGATTTCGAGGGAGGTATCGACAAGTTCGACGAGGAGGCCGAGGCGTTTCTGGCGGAGGCGCGGCGCCGCCCTCCGCGCGAGGGCGCGGGGGCCGTGCGCCTCGGCGTCGCCGGCGTCCCCCCCATTGAAGGCGACCTCTTCGAGTATTTGGAAGGGTTGGGAGCGGCGGTGGTCTTCAACGAGCTCCCGCGGCAGTTCGCGCTTTTAGGCGGGGGAGACGACCTCGCCGCCGCGTATACGACGTACACCTATCCCTACGGCGTTTTGCCGCGGCTCGAGGACATTAAGAGGGAAATAGGCCGGCGCGACGTACACGGCCTCATCCATTACGTCCAGGCCTTCTGCTATCGCGGCATCCAGGATATCTTGCTGCGGCGCGCCGTGCCGACGCCGATATTGACGCTGGAGGGCGAGCGGCCCGGGCCCCTCTCCGCCCAGCAGAAACTGCGCCTCGAGACCTTCGTCGAGGTATTGAACCAAAACCTCAGCCGGAATCGCTGAGGGGGCCGGCCTATTCCGAAAGAACCGGCGGCGTTAAGTTTTGCTTGCGGTTTCTTACTCCGGACCTTATTATATTATTAGGTGTGGCCGGCGGAAAATTTTGACAGGTGCTATTTTATATGCTATAATGATAATGGTAATTATTACTATAAGGAGGTTATCTGTGCAGAAAAAGCTGGTATGGTTTGGGGCTCTGTTGGCCGCGTGTGCCGTGGCCGCGAGCGCTTCTATGGTAGCTTTGACGACCGAGGATTTGGTGGACCACGCGTCGTTGGTCGTCGTGGGGACGGTGGAGGAAGTAACGTCGTACCCGCCGGACGCGAGGGGCGTCATCTATTCCGACGCGAAGGTGCGGGTCGGGGATACGGTCGTCGGGGCGACGGGCGAGGACTACGTCACGGTCCGGTACATGGGCGGCGAGTACGACGGCCTGGCGTTCGGCGTGACGGCGGAACCGACCTTCCGCGTCGGCGAAGAGGTAGTGCTCTTCCTCGCGCCCGCCGGCGATGGCGTCTACAAATGCCCGGACGGCGTCCAGAGTAAGCTGTCGGTCGTGGACGGGACGGTCCTTCCGGTCGGCGAAACGCTAACCGCGTATCTGGCGAAGGTGGCGGCGGCCGCGGGCCGGTAGGCATTTAGAAAGTAGGAGCGTGGACATGAAAAAGGTTTGTATCGTAGCTCTGGCGCTTTCGCTGGCGGTACCGGCGCTGGCTTTCAAAGTTTTTTATTACAACGGTAAGCCGGTAAGACATACGAAGGACCAAATACCGTGGACGATGCGGTTCAACAGCCTGGGCACGCCCGACTGCGCCAACGAGTTCGCGGCGCTCGCCGCGGCGCTGAATACCTGGTCCAACGTATCCTACCAGTGGTACCGCAACAACCGCGGCTCGAATACGAGCACCATAAATTACGGCAGCGACGGCATCAACCTGTGCGTCTGGTACGAGCCGGGCTACTCGGGCCAGGGTTCTTGGCCCTGGGCCGCGAGCGCGATTGCCGTCAACGTCTTCTGGATGATGGACGCCGGGACGTTTTGGCAGGTCGTCGAGAACGACGTGAGCTTCAACGGCTACAACTACCCGTGGTCCGACAGCGGCCAGGCGCTCCGGATGGACGTCCAGAACATCGCAACGCACGAGTTCGGCCACAACCTCGTCCTGAACGACCTTAAAGACCCGCGCTGGAGCGAGGTTACGATGTACGCCTACGC
>DATKXQ010000079.1:0-3093 GCA_035528975.1 bacterium | reverse complement strand
GAGCGTTAGGCCGCCGCGGGCGAACGTGAACCCGCCGCACTCCAAGACTTGCCGCCCGGACGGGCGGAAATCCCCGCCGATGTATCCCCGAGCTATTTTGAAAAAGAATAACCCCCTGATAAATCAGGGGGTTAAGTTGGGCGATGCAGGACTCGAACCTGCGACCCATTGCATGTCAAGCAAGTACTCTAGCCAACTGAGCTAATCGCCCTTAGCGTTGGTAGTATATCCGAGTTTAGTTCGAACGTCAAGAAGAAATTATGTTTCCGGATACGTTAAAGGAATTTTTAGGCGCGACCCTGGGCGACGTACTCTCGTCGCTCGCCCTCGCCGCGCTCGTTTTCGCCGGCGGCCGCGCCGTATTCGCCATACTCAGGAGGATTTTAAAGTTAGAAGGGCTCCGAGTTACGGTCAACATTTTCCTCCTATTGCTCGCGGCGGCGGCCTTCGAGCGCGTATTCGCGTACGAATGGCCGGCGACGGTGGGCCGCATACTGTACGCCCTAATATTCATATTCGGTATCTACCTCGCTTACGGCCTCCTCGAGCACGTCTTCATACTCCGCATATCTAAAGAACGTAAACCGGTCGAACTGCCCCGCATCATCCGCGACGTAATCCGGCTCGCGATAATCGTCCTCGCCGTCCTGTTCGCGATGAAGGCGTTCCTCGGCTTCGAGCCGACGGCCCTCATCGCGACCTCCACCGTACTCTCCGCGGTCATCGGCCTGGCGATGCAAGACGTACTCGCCAACATTTTCGCCGGGATATCTCTGCAAATCGGCAAACCGTTCCGCGTCGGCGACTGGGTAACCGTACACAACCAGACCGGGACCGTCGTATCCACGTCCTGGCGGTCCACTCGCGTAAAGACGCGGGACAACCACCTTATCGAAATCCCGAACGCGAATATCGCCAAAACGGAAATTTATAATTACTCGGTGCCGACTCCCCTCCAGCGGCGCCACGTCGAGGTGGGCGTCGTATACGGCCAGCCCCCGAACGAGGTTAAGAAAGTGCTCGTCGAAGCGGCCCTCGCCGCCAGGGGCGTATTGAGCCAGCCCGAGCCGGACGTTCTCCTCACCGCATACGGGGACTTCGCCATCACCTACCGCCTGCGATACTGGCTGAGGGATTTCGCCGACACGCCCCGAACCGAAGACCGCATAATGACCAATATATGGTACTATTTCAAACGCGCCGGCATAACGATCCCGTTCCCGATCCGCGACGTGACGATGCGGCACGTCGACGCCGAAGCCGAAAGGCGGGCGGAGGAAGCGCGTTTAACGAAAATCCGTTCGTATTTGGACGAGGTCGAGCTTTTAGCCGCCCTCTCGAACACCGAATTGAACAAGCTTGCCGCCGCGGCTTCGGAGCGCCGTTACGCCGCGGGCGAAAAAATTGTCCGCCAAGGGGACCCGGGGGACGAATTTTTTATCGTAATTTCGGGTAGAGTCCGGACTACGGTACGCCGGGAAGGAAGCCCGACCATCGACCTGGGGACTTTCGACCCCGGCTTCTACTTCGGCGAGATGTCCCTCCTCACCGGCGAACCCCGCCGCGCGACCATCGCCGCGGTTGAAGACACGAAGGTTCTGGTAGTCAACAAGGAAAATTTCCAGGAGATAATCGCGACCCACCCTAAAGTAGCCAATAAGCTCTCGAGAGCAATCGAAAACCGGCGCGCGGAAATCGAACGCGAATTTTCCGAGGCCGGCGACGCGGAGGCCGCCGCCGCCGTAAGCGAAGAGTACTCCCGGGAGAACGTACTTAAGAAGATTAAAGAATTCTTCGATATCAAATAACGCGCGGCCGCAACCACGTCCCAAGAACACATCGACTCCCGTAACGCATATGGTTAATAACGAATATAACGCCGAAAGCGCCGCCAAACCCAGAAGCAAGGTCCCCTCCGGCGTATGGCTTAAATGTAAGGGGTGCCGCGAGCCCCTCTTCGCAGCCGAGCTCGAGCGCAACCTGATGGTCTGTCCGAAATGCGACTATCATTTTCCGCTAAGCGCGCATAAGCGAATCGAGCTTCTGGCCGACGACGGCTCTTTCCGCGAATACGACGCCGATATCACCGCCGTCGACATCCTCTCTTTCGCCGACAAGAAACCTTATCCGCAACGGCTGGCGGAGATGGTGAAAAAAACGGGGGTAAACGAAGCCGTCGTATCGGGCCTGGCCTCCATCGACGCCATCCCGGTTTCTTTGGCGGCGATGGAGTTCGGTTTCATCGGCGGCTCCATGGGAAGCGTCGTCGGCGAAAAGGTGGCGCGCACGTTCAAGCGCGGCGTCGAGCACGGCCGGCCCGTCGTAATCGCCGCCGCTTCCGGCGGCGCCCGCATGCAGGAAGGCGTCATTTCGCTCATGCAACTCGGCAAAACCAACGCCGCCGCGGCCGAACTCGCCGACGCGGGCCTCCCGTACGTCGTTATCATTTCCGACCCCACCATGGCCGGCGTCATGGCTTCCTACGCTTCGGTAGGCGACGTCACCATCGCCGAGCCGAGCGCCCTCATGGGGTTCGCCGGGCCGCGGGTCATACGCGAAACCATACGCCAGGAATTGCCCCCCGGGTTCCAACGCGCCGAATTCCAGCTGGAACACGGATTCGTGGACGTAATAGCTCACCGCCGCGACGTTAGGAACGTCGTCGCGCAAATCTTGAAAATACTGACGCCGGAAGGCAAATGAACGCGTCGACCGAGCACCCGCGGCCCCCGGCGAAATCGGCCGAAAAAAAAGGGTTCCTCTTCCAAAGCCGGCGGATCGCCTTGTGGTTGGCCGGCGCCGTCGCCCTGGGATTCTGCTGGGGATTAGCCGAGACGCTGATAGTCCGCAACGTCTTCGCGTCCGGCGCGTATTTCAACCGCGACGTCTTCTGCACTATAAACGGCCGCGTCGTCTTCTACGGTTCGGCCGCCGTCGTTCTGTCGATACTACTAACGTTAGCCATAAGATTATGGGGCCGCCTTAGAAAAAGGCCGGTAACGCTAAGCGCGGCCGGAAAGCGCGCGTTGGTTGCCTCGGCCGCCGTGGCGGCGTACGTCAACGTAACGCTGTGTCTCTTATATTTCTGGCGAG
>DATKXQ010000078.1:0-17468 GCA_035528975.1 bacterium | reverse complement strand
GCTTTGCTCCGGGAGGTGATGCGCGGCGTTACGCCGCCCGTGGTCGTCGACGCCGACGGCCTGTACCTCATGGGTTTGGAGGGCTTGCGGCGCGGCCGGTTGCGCGGCGTGTTGACGCCGCACCCCGGCGAGATGGCGCGGCTCTTCGGCGTCGGCGCGGCCGACGTCCAACGCGACCGGCTCGCGTGGGCCCGCAAGCTGGCGGAGCAGACGGGCATGGTAGTGATATTGAAGGGGTATTTGAGCGTCGTCGCCGCGCCGGACGAGGAAACGTGGCTCAACCCCACCGGCAACGCCGGCCTGGCCAGCGGCGGAACCGGCGACGTTTTGACGGGGGTCGTACTGGCGCTTTTGGCGGGCGGCGCGTCGCCGGCGGCGGCGGCCCGGGCCGGCGCGTACGTCCACGGCCTCGCCGGCGACGTCGCCGCGGAGGCCTCGGGCGAGAGGTCGCTTACGGCGGGCGACGTGTGGGAGGCGCTGCCGGCGGCGTTTAAATTACTCGAGGCCGGGCCGGGCGAGGGCGACCCGGGATGGGACAACCTGTTCGCGTCGTACTGACGGGTCGGTCCCGCTCGCGCAAACACGACGGTTCACCGTTTGGAGGAAAGGTTATGAAACGTTGCGTAGTTTTTCTTCTCGTCGGCCTGGCGTTCGCGTCCGCGGCGTCGGCCGGCCGTTTCGGCGTTGGGCTGGGCGTGTCGTTGTATAAGCCCGCCGAGGAAGGCGCCTCGTACACGCCGCTGTTTTCGGCCAACGGTTACTACTGGGTCGACAAGCACTGGGTGCCTTCGCTCGAGGTCGGCTACTCCCGCTACGTGATCGAGGATACGACGTATAACTACGTACCCGTTATCCCGCGCGTAACGTACCACTTTGCCTTGACGAAGAACTTCGACCCCTACGCCGGCCTGGGCCTCGTCTACGCGCGGAAGTGGTGGGACGGCGCGCTCGAGGGAGACAAGAACACCTGGGGCTTCGCCGCGTCGACGGGTATCAACGTGGCGGCGTCCGACAACTTCGGCCTCGGCCTCGGCGTCGAGTACGTCGTGCCCGACGCCGGCGATTTCGACAGCGCCTATCCGTCGTTCCGATTGAGCCTGGGGGCCGGGGGGTTTTAACCGCGTTTGGCTTTCATCCGTTTTAAAGGCCCGTACGCGTACCTGGTCGAGAACGAGAGGCGCGACGTGGGCGGCCGGAGCCGCGTGCGCCAGCGCGTCCTGTGTTATTTGGGCCGCGAGCCGGCCATCGACGCCGACGTCATAGCGGAGGTCGAACGCCGTTTTCCCGACGCGGAGGTCGATTGGGAGGCGCTCTGCGAGCAGCTGGCCGCGAGCGGCGCCGCGCCGCCCGGGCCGCCGGCCCGGCAGCGAAAGAGGGCCGAGAAACCGGCCCGTCGGGAGACGCGGGACGAGTGGTTGGAGTGGGATTGACCCGGGCCGATACGCTCGACTTGCGTAACGTAGTACGAAGCGCCGCCGGCCGGCGCGTTTTTTATCGGGGCGCTTCTAAGAATGCGGGGGAAAGGCCGTGTCCCTCCGCCAAGCATGAGTAATTTAATAATACTTGTGTTATAATCGCGCGGCGTTGAACCGCAACGACGGCATTTCAAAGCAGGTGCGTTATGGGTGACGCGGGGAAGAAGAGGATGGCGCTGGTGTTGTGCGCGGGAGAGCTCGACCGCGCGCTGGCGTGTATGAATATCGCCGTGGGGGGCGCGTCGATGGGGATGGCCGTGACCGTGTTCTGCACGTTTTTCGGCCTTAACGCCGTACGTAAGGACGGCGTGGCGCCGGCGCCCCGGCGCGAGGAGGAGCCGAGGCGCGTGGGCCTGTTCGGCGCGCGGGCGCTGCGGCGGGCGTTCGCGTGGCTCAATCCCGGCGGCGGGAGGTACATGAACCCGAGCCGGTTTTCTTTCCTCGGCCTCGGCCGGCGGGCCATGGCCCGGCTGATGCGGGATTCGCGCATGGCGAACCTGGACGAGCTTATCGTGATGGCGGCCGGCCTGGGCGTAAAGTTCGTCGCGTGCACGACGTCGCTCGAGGCGCTGGGCATACCGCGCGACCACCTCCGGCCCGAGGTATCCGAGTTCGCGGGCGTCGCGTCCTTTTTGGCCGAGGCGCTGGAGAGCGACGCCCAACTGTTCATATAACCGGAACGGGTCTTACGGCGGCGCGCGGGAAAGGGGAATTATGGCGGATAAGATCGTGGATTGCGTCGGCCTCTATTGCCCGGTGCCCATCGCCCGGGCGGCCGAGGAGATAGGAAAGGTGGCGCCGGGCGAGACCATAACTATCCTGGCCGACGACCCCGGCGTCGAGAACGATTTCCCGAGCTGGTGTCGCGTAACGGGCCACGAGCTGGTATCGCTGGAGGAGGCCGAGGACGGTTACAAGATCGTCATCCGCAAAAAGGCCGGAGGCGGCTAAGGCCGCCGGCCGTTACCGGATTTGCGGCGACGCTTCCGGGTCGAACGGGTTGGTGCGGAGCGCGAGCGAGTAGAGGTAGGGGTAGGAGCGGCCGAGGTGTTCCATGTACTTGAGCCACTCGCCGATGGCGCGGGTGTACGCCCGTTTGATGTCGCCGGCGAGGTGTTCGTAGTCGGCCGGGGGGAGGTCGTAGACCGTGTCGCGGTGCGCCAGTTCTTCGGTCAGGTGGGTCACGGCCCAGAGGAGGTCGGTGAAGGACTCGTGCTCGAGCAGGTTGGGGTTTTCCAAAAGCCGCAGCAGGAATTCCCTCTTCGCGAGGAGGAAGTCCCTCATCGCCTCCAGGGCGTCGGTTTTTATCTCGATGCCGTAATCGTAATCGCCCATATGCTTGGCGGCGCGTGCGAAGTCGGCGCCGGTCCAGTCGGCGCCGGGAATAAGATTGTGGCGCACCACGTCGACGTCGTCATCCAGGGCGGCGAAGCGCCGCAGGAGCTCGCCTCCCACCTCGGTGAAGAAGGCGCCGATGACCATGTTCAATTTTTTAAGGAGGATGCGTTTCTCGCGGACGCTGAGGAGTTGGTGGATGATGACGGTGACGAGCAGGACTTCGATCGGGACGAAGGCGACGTCGCCTAGGAGGTAGATGAAGATATGGTGGGCGTCGCGGAAGATGGCGTAGTGTATCAAGTAGATCGCGGCGGAGAGGGCGACAAGGCCCAGGGCCAGGTACGCAAGCCAGTAAGTTCGTTTCATAAGGCCGTCCCTTTTTTGTGGTTTTGAACGGCGAGCTATCATATAATGTATAGGGAGTAAATATTAATATATTACACGGATTTAGTAAACAGGGGGTCGGTCCTTTCGAAAAAACGCCCGTTGGGAAAAACGGCGAGTCGGGACGGGTGAGTAGTTTATGAAAAAATTATTCTTATTCGGGTTTGTGGCTTTGGCGGCCGCGGCCGGGGCGACACAGACGACGCCCGAGGCCGCGGTTTTCTTCGAGGACGGCATCGCGAAGACCAACGCCGGCCGGTACGACGAAGCCATAGCGGCCTTTGAGAAAAGCCTGGCGGTGGACCCCAACCTCGTCGTAGCGCACGAGTGGATCGCCCACATATTGATCCTCCGGGGGGATTACGAGGGCGCGATCGAGCGGTACCAGAAGATAGTCGCGCGCAATCCCTCCACCGATTCCAAGGTGAGCCTGGGCCTCGCGTACCTGCGCGTGGGCGACGTCGACATGGCGGTCAAGACGCTGGCGAGCGCGGTCGCGGCCGACCCGAAGCATTGCAAAGGTTGGAACAACCTCTCCCTCGCCTACCTGCGGCAGGGCAAGGTCGACGAGGCGCGCGGGGCCGCGGAGAAGGCCATCGAGCTCAACGCCGCTTACGCTCCGGCGTACGTGAACCTCGGCAACGTCCGGCTGCGGGAGGGGGACGCCGCCGCGGCCATCGCCTCTTTCGAAAAGGCGTTCGCGCGGGACGCCGACCAGGTGGACGCGTACTATGGCCTGGCCGAGGCTTACGATTTCCTGGGGGACGAGAAGGCCGCGGGCGAGTATTACGTTAAATATCTAAAGAAAGCCGCGTCGACCGGGGCGAAGCACAGCGCCGCGGTGGAGTGGTTGTGGGCGCACGGCCGGGGGGCGGAGGTACCGAAGTAATGGCGCGCCGGAGGCGCCGGCCCGCCCGGCCTTTCGACATCGTGGCCGGCCGCAACAGCGTTTTGGCCGCGTTGGAAGCCGGAGGGCGCACGGTCGCGACGGTGGTCGTGGACCGGAATGCGGGAGGGAGCGCGATAGACGAGATCAGGCAGAAGGCGGCGGCGGCGGGGGTCACGCTGAACGTGACGTCGGGTCGCGAGCTGACGGACCTCGTCGGCGGCGACTTTCACCAGGGGGTCGCGGCCTACGTCGAAAAGACGCCGACGCCGACGTGGGAAGCGCTTATGGAGACGGCGCGGGCCGGGCGGCCTTTCGTGGTGCTCGACCACGTCGAGGACCCGCGCAACTTGGGGTCGGTCATCCGCTCCGCGGCCGCTTTCGGCGCGGGCGCCGTCCTTTTCCCGCCGCGGCGGCAGGTTCAGGTCACGCCCACGGTGGCGAAGGTCGCGGAGGGCGGCCTGGAGTACCTGCCCGTCGTTCCGGTGAGCAACGTCGCGCAGTTCCTGCGGCAAGTCAAGGACGCCGGGATTTGGCGTTACGGTTTGGAAGCGGACGGCGAAGCGCGGATGGGCGAGCTGGAATTCGGCGCGGGGGCCGCGTTCGTGTTCGGCGGCGAGGGCGTAGGCTTGAGCCTCGCGGCCCGCAACGAGTGCGACGCCGTCGTGTCCATCCCGCGGGTCACGGAAGTTTCGTCGCTAAACGTAGCCGCTGCGGCGGCCATAACGCTTTACGAGTTTCGGCGGCAAAACCCGCCGGCCGAGACCGAAGGCTGAAGGGGGCACAGGTATGAAGGTTAGGGCGTTTTCTACCGGCCTATGGGTCGCGGCGTTGTATATCGTTGTTTCGGTCATAGGCTGCAGCGCGTCCGGGAAGTTCGGCGCTCCCATCGCGACGTCCGAAGAGACGGCCATCAACGACGTTTTGGATGACCCGGAGGGGTTCGTCGGCAAGACCGTGATGGTGGAGGGCCAGATCCAGACGGTGGACGACGACGGCAAGGGCTTCACGTTGGATAACGGCCTCGGGAGCGTGATCTACGTGAAGGTAACCGGAGATTTCAAGATTAAGAAAGCCGCCAAGTACCACCTTTCCACCGCGGAAGGCAAGGTCGAGATGGACAAGAATACCGGAGAGCCGCGCCTGCTGGCGACCGGCGTAGAAGTGAAGTAGGGCAAGCCGCCCTGAGAGCCGGCGCCGCGTCGCGCGCCGGCTTTTGTATTTTGCGCGATGCGGCCGGTGTGCTAATATCTCCGCGTGAAGGTCATTTCCGAAATACTGCGGAATCGCTACCTCCTGGCGCTGGCCGTGGCCCTGGCCGCGGTTTTCGGCGCCAGCTTCCTCCTGCCGCCGTTCGCGCGGGGGCTGGCCCGGTTCTTCGCCTACATGTCTCTGGCCTCCAATACTATCCCGCTGCCGGCGACGCCGGTCGTCTTGGGCATGGGACGGGAGTACCCCTGGGTCGCCGTGGCGCTGGTGGGCGCCGTGGCCACCTCGCTCGCCAACCTCATCGACTACGAGATATTTACGTCCGTATTCAAGACGAAGCTTCTCCGCAAGCTCAAAGACAGCGAGCATTCCCAGGCCAGCATCCGGGCTTTCGGACGGGGGGCGTTTCTGGCGCTCGTGGCGGCGAACGTCGTCGTCTTCTCGTGGGACCTCGTACGCCTCGTCGCGATTGCGGCGAAGTATCCCCGGGCGAAGTACGTGGCGGCGACGTTCGTGGGAAGGACGGTGCGGTACGCCGTCCTGGCGGCGTTGGGGGAGTTCTTCGAGCCGCCGCTGTGGGCCATCGGCGTCGTAGCGGTCGCGCTGGCGCTGCCGGCGCTGATATCGTGGCTGCGGAGTCGCAGGAAACGGCGCGGGAGTCCCGCCGCTTAGCGGCGAAGGCCGCCGCGTTCTCCTAATCCGTTTTTTTCCGGCGGCCGCGTCTCAGTCGCCGTTTTTCCCCGCCACGCTTTAATCCGCACCGGTTTGCTCTTGATTTCGGCTTGGGTATTAGTTATACTCGCCTGGAGAAGAACGCCAAGGGCGGGGGCCGCTCGCGCGGCCTGCGTGAACGTATATGTTAGGAGGAACCATGGGTTTTAAGGACCGCGCCCGCGAATTCATGCTGGACCAGACTATTAACCGCATGGCGGACCTGGCCGCCAAGGGCGACCCGGATAAAAACCTGAAGCGGATTATAAAGCTCAGCGAGAAGATAACCAGCGACCCGCTATGGGTGGACGCGATCCAGGGTTTCAAGTACCGCCTCGAGATCAACCACCCGCTGATGGAGATAACGCGGCGCTTCATGAAGGAGTTCAATCCCAACGTGCGCCGGCGCCTCCTGACCAACCTCGTCGTGAAGGAGGGTCTCATCGGCGCCGACAAGCGCCACAAGATAGAGGAGGAGATCGGCTTCTACCCGCCGACGCTGCTCGTCATCTCGCCGACGATGCGCTGCAACATCACGTGCACCGGCTGCTACGCGGCGCAATATCCCAAGAAGTACGAGATGGAACCGGAGCTCATCGACCGCATCTTCACCGAGGCCAAAGAGATGGGCATACATTTCATCGTCATCTCCGGCGGCGAGCCGCTCTTCCACCCCGACATGATGGACCTGGTCGAGAAGCACACCGACATCGCGTTCCTGATGTACACCAACGGCACGCTGATAGACGAGAAGATGGCCAAGCGCATCGCCAAGACCGGGAACCTCATCCCCTGTATTAGCCTGGAGGGCCTCAAGGAGGAGACGGACCGGCGCCGCGGCGACGGCGTATTCGAGAAGGCGTCGGAGGCGTTCGATTATATGCGGAATGAGGGCGTCTGCTTCGGCTTCAGCGCCACGTGCACCCGCTACAACCTCGACGCCATAACGAGCCCCGAATTCATAGATTTCGTGGAGCGCAAGGGCTGCACCTTGGGTTGGTACTTCACGTATATACCGATAGGCCGGGAGCCGGATACGTCGCTCATGCCGACGCCGGCCCAGCGTTACACTATGGGGGCGCGCATCCGCCGCATCCGCGAGACGCGCACTATCTTCGCCGCCGATTTCTGGAACGACGGCCCCCACGTCGACGGCTGCATCATGGGCGGCAAGCGGTACTTCCACATCAACGTTCACGGCGACGTCGAGCCGTGCGTCTTCGCCCAGTTCACCGTCGACAACGTGCGCGACAAGCCGCTCGTCGAGTGCCTGCGCAGCGACTTCTTCCGCCACTTCCGGAACCGCCAGCCGTTCAGCAAAGATTTAAGAAGGCCTTGCGCCATCATCGATAACCCGGCGGTATTGCGCGAGTGCGTCCAGAAGTGCGGCGCCCGGCCCTCGTACGACGCGAATATAAAGTTGATTACGGAATTGGCCGAAGACCTCGACGCCTACGCCGCGAAGTTCGAGGCCGAAATCGACGAGTACAGCCGCAAGTACGACGGGGACCCGTATTGCGAATTCGGCCAGGTGGAACAAACGGGATGGGTGCCGCCGTCGAAAGAGAAGCAACGCGTACGGGCGAAGTAGGGCGGTAAATACGGGGAGCCTCCGCGCCCGATAGCTGCGGCCCCTGCGACGGGGCCGTTTTTTTCTACGGAGCGCTTGATTTTCGGGGGCCGTTTGTTATACTTCTCGGGCCGGTTCAAAACCCCGCATACGCCGCAGCAGGAGGAAAGATGCGTACATTAGCCTTGGTCGCGATTATTATGGGGACGGCTTCCGCCTGGGCCGCCGACCTGGAAGTGCCGGCGTTCGCCCGTCCGGCCGTAACCGTCGTCCCCTTCGAAGACGAATCGCCGGATATCGGCGGCGACGTACCGCCGGTCCCGGGTATAGCGTTCGACGTCGAAGCCCCCATGCCCTGGCTCGCCGACGGCCTTCCGGGGATGCTGGAACTGGCGCTCGAGCGCGCCGCCGCGGTGAACGTCGTCTCGCGGACCGAATTCGCGTTCGCGCTCAAGAAGCGCCGCGACGTGGAGCTCGGCGCGGACGTGCCGTTCGCCGTCGTCGACGACGTCGCGAAGCGCGAAGGCGCGACGCACGTCGTGGGCGGCTCGTTCGTCAAAGAGGGTAAGGACCTCTCGTTCACCGTAACCGTGTGGGAGGTCGGCGCCGATTTGGAAGCCGCGGTGCCGGATGAAGCCGAGTTGGAACGGCTCCGCGCCGAGATGGGGAGGTTGGCCGAGGAGGTGTCTGCAATAATGACCGACCCCGGCCTGAGCCGGGAGGAGAAAGAAGCGCGAGCCGCGGATATCAAAACGGAGATGACCGAGTTAACGACCCGGATAGCCGAAACCGTAACCGCACACGTGAACGCCGCGGCGCTGGATAAGATCTCCTCGCTGGGCGAGGAATTGAGCGCCATGCTGGCGGACCCGGCGCTGAGCCCGGAAGAGAAGGAAGCCCGCGCCGCCGAGATCCAGGCGGCGATGGAGGAACTCTCCGCGCGTTTAACCGGGGTCGGAGGCGCCGCCCCGGAGGGCGAGTCCCGGGAGTTCGCGGGTAAGGTCGGCGACGTGTTTTCGCTCGTCGACGACGCGGCGGCGTTCGTATTGGCCGCGAGCGGGGCCGGCGGCGGGACGGGTCTGATACGCCGCCAACCCACCTCGGATATGGAGGCTTTCAGGTGGTTCGCGAAGGGCGCGGGCCGCTATTACACCGGCGAGCAGATCAGCTTTTTCTTGAGCGCCACGCAGAAGGACGGGAATTTCGCCGAAGCGCACCTGATGCTGGCCAAGGCGTACCTGAAGGAGAAAGACTACGGTAACGCCCAGGCCCATTTCGAGAAGTCGCGCGCGCTGGCCGATTACTATCCGTCGGCGCCGGCGGGGTTGGCCGCCGTAACGCGAAAACTTTCTACGATGCCTAAAATAGGAGATGGCCCAAACGAGGTAAAAGCCGCCTGGGGTGAACCGGAAAAGGTGGATGTAACGGTTACCGCTGTTGGAGAAAGAGAACAGTGGGTGTTTAGTGATAATCGGTATGTTTATTTAGAAGGCGGGGTCGTAGTAGACGTTCAATCCGAAGATAAGTATAAATCAGACCCCGGGTTCCTTCTTAACGAGGCTTTGGCCATAGACCCCTCGTTCGCGCCGGTGTTCGACAGCCAGGGCGGTATGTACTTCGCCGCCGGCGATTACAAGGCGGCGCGCGAGGCCTACGAGAAGTTTATCGAAATTTGGCCCACGAGCAAGGACGGCTACTACGCCCTCGGCAACACGCTGTGGCTCCTCGGCAAGGACAGCCCGCAGTGGAAGTCGCTCTTGCGGTCGGCCGTCGAATCTTACGAGAAGTCGCTGGCCATCGACCCGGAATTCGCGGCGTGCCATTACAACCTCGCGTCGGTATTCAAGATATTCGAGGACGTCGAGAACGCCATTTACCACTATCGCCGCTACATCGAGCTGGAGCCCGATTCTCCCAAGCGCGCCGATATCGAGGAGACGATCGCGGCCTGGGAAGCCGAACGCGGGCCGAAATAGCCGACGTTGATATAAAAAAACGGGCCCCCCGGGGGCCCTTTTTTTATCCCGCTGACGGCGGCTAGCGGATGAGGACTATCGTCTTCGTGGAGGGCGGCGCGTTCTCGCCTACCCGCAGGTTCGCCAGATATACGCCGCTCGCCACCGGCACGCCGCGGGAGTCGGTGCCGTCCCACTCGGCGATGTATTTCCCCGGGGTCCTGGCGTCGCTCACGAGGTACCGTATTAATTTGCCGGAGATGTCGAAGATCGAGATCGTCGTTACGGCCGAACCCTCGACCGCGGCCCCGACTTCGTAAGCGATGCTCACTTGCGTCGTGAAGGGATTGGGATAGCACCTGGTAATGGCGTTGCTGGTTTCGGCCGTACCGCCCACGGCGCGAATGGCCTTGGGGCCGTAGGAGTACGACGCGCCGGACGACATCCGCTCCTCGAGCTTGTAGTAATAAACGGTGCCGTCTTCGACCTTTTCGTCGCCGTAGGTGTACGAGGCCGTCGGTTGTTCCTCGACGTACGCCATCTCGTAGTAGATGACGCTGCCGCTGACGTAGTCCTTCATCCCTTTGAAAATGGCCCAGCCCGTCCGTTGGTCGCGGGCCTCGGTTTTCCACCGGATCGTGATCCCGCCTCCCCGGGCGGACAGCGTGAAGGTCTGGCGCTTGGGGGCGGGGGCGATGTATTTCCCCGTGCGCCAGTGATTGCCGCCGTACATGGGCCACGGGTTGGCCGACGGCTCGAACGCCGAATCGGTGCGGATGACTTCGACGTAGCCGTTCTGCGCGGCGACGACGATATCCATAAAACCGTCGTCGTCGACGTCGGTCGCGGCCGGCGTCGACGTAACGCCGTTTGCCAAAAGCTTCACCGGAAAGCCGCGCGTCAGGGCGCCGTCCCGCTCGAAGGATATGAGCGAGCCGTCGTAAGTGATGAGCAATATTTCCGGGAGGCCGTCGCCGTCGGCGTCGACGACGAGGGGAGCGGCTGCTACGGTGCGGTTCAATTGTTTCGGGAATCCCGGCCGGGGCCGCCCGTCGGCGCCGAAAGCGCCGATCGTCGTGCCGCCCATATACGTGGCGCCCCCCACGAAGACCAGCGTTAACTCGCCGCGGCCGTCGAGGTCTCCCACGGCCGCGGGGGCCGTAATCGGTTTGGACCCGAGCGGTTGGGGCCAACCGGCGCGTACGCGGCCGTCGACGTCCAGGACGTAGGCCGAGCCGGCGGCCGTGCCTATCAACACCTCGGTTTTATCGTCGCCGTCCACGTCGGCCAGGACCGGCGCCGCCGCCGCCTTTCCGTCCAGCGTCACGGGCCACCCGGCCGCCAAGTCGCCCGAGGTCTTGAAGGCGTACACGACGTCGCCGGCCGCGACTACGACTTCCGGGCTGCGGTCGCCGTCCAGGTCCCCCACCGCGGGCAGCCCCGGCGACGGCTCCTCGAGCCTGACGGGCCAACCGCCGATGTGCGTGCCGTTGCCGTGGAAACCGTAAACGCTGTCGCCGGCCGTGGCGAATACTTCGAGGCCCCGGTAGTTCGTGAAGTCCTGGACCGCGGCCCCGCCGGTACCGCCGCCCAGCTCTTTCGGCCACCCGGGCACCGCCATCCCCCGGCTGTCGAAGGCGTACAGCCGACCGTCGGCGGAGGCGAATATTACCTCCAGCACCTTGTCGCCGTCGAGGTCCGCGAGGACCGGCGACGAGTGCTCGCCGCTGCGCGCCGCGGTCGAGACCGGGTAGCCCGGCAGTTGGCGGCCGCGCGCGTCGAGCAGGTTGAGTTCGCCGTCCCATGCGGCGACGGCGATCTCGCGGCGGCCGTCGCCGTCGACGTCCGCTACCGCCGGAGACGAGTCGTGAAACGAGCCCGAGCTCACGGGCCACCCCGGCAAGTACCGGGGCTCGGCGGCCGTGTGCGACGGCGCGGCGATCGCTAAAACCGCCGCGCACATAATCGCCACGTGTCGTATTATGTCGTACTTCGAGTCCACTTCTATCTACTTCATTATACTAGAAAGCGGCCTCGATTTCCAGTTTTAAATCGTGCGCCCGATTCTCCACGTAGTCCGTGCTCTGCAGGTCGTAGCTCGGGTCCCACCACGTTTCGGTATAGGTCAGGTCGATTTTTACGTTCTCGGCCGGGGCGTACGACAGGTGGGGAATGGCCGCGACGCTCAGGGTGACGTTTTCGCGGACGTTGGTGTAGGTGTTGTCCGGCGTTTTACGGTTCGGATCGAGGTAGCGGCCCCCCACGCCCACGAACAGGTTTTCGGTCAGGAAGAATTCCGGTTCGCCGAAGAAGAGCACCGAATCGTTCGTAGCCACTTCGTTGCCGAAGGCGCTGTGGTAGTTGGCCCGCCACGCCTCGTAGAGGAAGGCGCCGCGGAACCAGAGACGCGGCCAAACCAGGCGAACGCCGAAGTCGGGGTAAAACTGGATGAGCTCGCCGCCGGTGGGGTCCTCGTATTCTTCGTCGTCGGCGAACACGTGGTAGGCGGCCACGGCGTACAAATCCATAAAGGAGGATTCCCACGAGGCTTCGACGCCGGCGTGGACCGTGTCGCCGAAGGTACCGGGGGCGCCCCGCACGTCCGTAGCCAACGCGTTTTCGCGCCCATAGAGCTGCTGCCAGAACTTGGGCAGCGCCGGCCCGTAGTGCGTGTCCCACAGCGATTTCAGGTCGTACGTCCTACCCTCGGAGGCGGCGAAGAGGCCGAAGTTGCCGACGCGGCAGCTCGCCGCGGCGAGGGCCTGGTGTTCGAGGCCGGCGCCGACGGAGAGCGACGCGGTCGCGGCGCCGAACTCGCGCGTCGCGCGCGCGCCGAAGGGGTCGAGGTAGGCCACGAAGGACGTGGGGTCGAGGCGGTTGACGAGTCGGTTGTAATAGCCGCCGTGGCCGTAGCGTACGTCGAAGCCGCCGACGGTCAGGTCCATATCCCACGCCAGCTCCGTCAGTTCTACGTTCACCTCCTCCAGAGAGGCGTAGATGTGTTTATTTTCGAAGGATTCGGCGATGTGGTATACTCCCGCGCTGCTCTCGAAGAGGTCGTAGCGGTAGAATTTGGATTGCTTGCGGTCGTCGAAAGTGAAGTTCAGGTTGGCCGCGACGCGGTCGTCGAAGACGGCGCGGATGCCCGCGTCCGCTTCGAATCGGAAGTTGCAGGCGGGGTCGCCGTCTTTCGTTATGTCGTCGGCCCGGGTCGCTTCGCCGGGCGCCTCCGGTATCGCCATCGGCCCCACGTCGCCTTCGGCGAAGTCGTCCGTTACCGAACCGTAGATGCGGCCGTGGACTTCCACTTCCGCGGCGAGGACTACCGCCGCGCAAAAGACGAAGAACGCGGTCGCCACCGAGCGAGCTCTCATAAAGCACTACTCCTTATATAACCGGTTCCGAAAAGAGTTTAAGACGTTCCGGAAACCCTCCGTCGCCGCGTCGTCGTACAGCACGAAAGCTATGCGCTTGAGGCGCGGCGTATTTCGCGCGGAGAGATATTTCACGGCCGAATCGAACATGGCCGCGGCGGCCTCTTCGTACGGCACCGCGCCGACGCCCGTTCCCAGCGCCGGGAACGCGACGGATTTCAAGCCGATGGATTCGGCTTCCGCCAGCGCCGCCGCCGTGGCCCGGGCGATGACGGCCGCGTCCGTTTTGCGGTCCTCGCCCATTACCGCGGCGTGGATGACGAACTTGGCCGGCAGGAGGCCCGCCCTCGTGCGCGCGACGTCGCCCAGGCCGACGGGGGCTTTTTCCAGCGCTTCCCGCTGTACCGTGCTTCCGGCGTGCTTCGCTATGGCTCCCGCGACGCCCGCGCCCATGACCAGCGACGTGTTGGCGGCGTTGACGATAGCGTCGCCGCGCCAGGCCGTAATGTCGCCCTGGGTCAATTCGATCACCGTTTCGCCGATGACGAGTTCGTCGGCCATGACTCTACTCCTGATTAGTTGCCCCGCCGGGCGCCGCGTTACTTAAAAACCGGCGATTACGAACGCATACGCTTTATCGTAATAGAGATAATCCCCCCAATCTCGCCTGTCAAGGTCGAGGCCGGAGGACATCTTAAACGCGTAATTTTCGCCGAATTTATATTCCAGAGATATCGGCGCGCGGTTTTCCGCCCAGGCCCATTCTTCCGAAAAACCCCGCGTGAGGTGTTTTTTATCGTCGCCCACGAGCTCGCCCATGTACCCGGTCTCGACGTAAAGCTCGCGCCAGACGCGCAGCCGCCAGAGAACGTAGTAGATGATCTCGGTCTTTTCGTACAGATAATCCAAATTCGGCCGGGAGCCGAAGTTGAAGCGCCGCGTCTGGTTTCGCCGCTGGACGCCGGCGTGTAAACGGTGCCGGCCCGGCGGCTGGTAATAAGCGCCGAGGCCGTGGGAGCCCAGCGTCAGCCGGCCGTCGTAGTCGTACTCCAACGGCGTCTCGGCGGGGGGCGGGCCCGTCAAACGCTTCGTCTCCTCCCACTCGTTCGTCACGGCCCGGTAAAAAACCTCCACGTTCGCCGGCAGCGCTTGCGATACCGTTACGGCGCCGTAGCGTTCGGCGTAGCGACGCGCCCAGTCGAGTTGTTGGCCGTAGAAGTAAGTGTAGTATTTCGTCGACGGGGTCCTGACGAAACCCTCGCCGTCGAAGGCCAACCCCCACGGAAAAGACCACGCCGCCCGGGCCTCGTAGCGCCGGGGGCTTATCTTGAATATTTCCTCGTAACCCTCGTCGTAATCCGAGCGTTCGAACGAGTAGTTGTTGTCGAAATCGACGCCGGTGTAGCCGGCTTCTACGTAGCGGCCCGGGCCGTAGTGAAATTTAGTCGTGACGCCCGCGTCGGCGTAGCGCTTCCAGAACGTCGGCTGCGTCCGCAGACCCAGTTTGAACCAACGCCATAGGCGGAATTCCAATTCCATCTCGTTCAGCTGCCGCTCGTCCCACAACGGCTCGAGCCCCTCGTAACGGTCGTAGCGGTACAGGAAGCGGAACCAGTCGGTGAACTCGGCCGCGAACTTTACCTCCTGGTTCAGGTGCCATTGCCGCACGTTCAGGCTCCCCATGGCCAGGCGCAGGCCGCAGTCGTTGGCCCTCCAGATGCGTTCCCAATCCCGGTCGTAAGAGAGTTGCACCAGGTCCATGCCGTACTCGCGGTCGAACTCTTCCTCGATATCGTACGGCCCGGGGACGTATTGACCGAGCGCGGGGCCGGCACCGCAGAATATCGCGATAACCCCCGTCGCGCAAGTCAGAAAATAGACTATTCGACGCATATGATACAATGCCCCCTTCGTCGGGGGCGCGTTATAATAGCCGAAGCGCGGCCCGCTGTCAACCTAAATCCTGGGTCATAACCTTCCGGGGAGGACCGCGCCGAAGCCGCCGAGCCTGGCGGCCACGGCCGCGGCGGCGCAGACGACGAATAACGCCGGTACGAGCCAATCCCACGCCGAGGGCCGCCGGGCGGGGTAGGGCGTCGGCCGGCGCCCGGCGCGATATCCGCGGAGGTCGAGGGACGTCGCCATCTGGTCCGCGGTCCTCAGGCTGTAGAGGAAGACGGGGACGACCAGCGGCAGCGCCCGCCGCGCCTGCGAGAGGAAGTTGGAGCCGAAGTCGAGGCCCCGGGCGCGCTGGGCCTCCAGGGCCCGGGCGCTCGTCTCGAACATTACCGGGAGAAGGCGGAAGGCCAGCGTCAGCGTTACCGTCATGCCGGAAGGAACGCGGTACGCCCGTAGCGCCTCGCCGAACTCCTCGGGCGTCGTCGCGGCGAGGAAAGCCAGGCCGGCGAAGAGCATGCCGGCGATGCGCAGGCCGACGGCCAGGCCGTAGAGGAGGCCGGCCTCCGTCGCCCGGTAGAACCCCCATTCCGCGACTACCCGGCCCTCACGTATGAAGGGCGGCCACAGGACCACGCTGAAGACGACGAACGCGACGGCCAGCGGCGCCGCGCGCTTAAGCGCCTTCCCGGCCCCGCACAGCCATATCGCCGCCGCCGTTACCGCCGCCAGCAGCGGCGCCACGAACGCCGGGTCGTTGAACGTCGTGAACGCGACCAGGACGACGACTAAGAGCGCCAAACGGGCGGCCGGGTGAAGGGTCTTTAGAACGGGTTCTTTCATATCAGGACAGGGCCGCGGCGAGTTCTTCGCCGGTTATGGCGTCCACGCCCGCCTCCTTCGCCAGGCGGGCCGCCAGCGGCGGCTCGAGGCCCGCGCGCGCCAGGAGCGCGTCGCCCTGCAGCACGCGGCGCGGCTCGCCCTCCGCCAGGAGGCGGCCGCCCGCGACGACGGCGACGCGGCCCGCGTAAGCGGCGACGACGTCCATGGCGTGGGTGATGAATACCACCGTGGTCCCGCGTCGGTTGAGCGCCGCGACCGCCTCCATCAACGTTGCGACTTCGGCGCGGTCGAGGCCGGTGGTGGGCTCGTCCATGACGAGGAGTTCGGGCTCCATCGCCAGGACGGAGGCCAGCGCGACGCGCTGGCGGTCGCCCTTGGCCAGGGCGAAGGGGTCGTCGTCGTCGCGGCCCTGAAGGCCGACGGCGGCGAGCGCCTCGGCGACGCGGCGTTCGGCCTCGGCGGCGCCCAGACGCAGCTGCTTCGGCCCGAACGCAACCTCGTCGCGCACGGTGGCCCGGAATATCTGGTGGTCGGGGTTTTGGAACAGGTAGCCGACGGCCCGGGCGCGCTCTATCGACGGCATCTCCGTGGGCGGCCGGCCCTTGACCGTCAGCGTCCCGCCGCTCGGCGCGAGCAGTCCCGCGACGGTCTTCGCGAAGGTGGTCTTGCCGCCGCCGTTCTCGCCGACGACCGCCAGGAATTCCCCTTCGTATATCGTGAAGTTGAAGTCGGACAGGGCGGTGACGCCGCCCGGGTACGTGAGCGCAAGGCCGTCGGCGACGACGAGGGGAGAACGGGGCACCGGCGACGGGGCCTCTCTTGCCGCCGGCGGTCGCACGCGGGCGGAGGGCCGCAGGCGGAAGGAGCCGCCGCGGCGTTCGAAGTATTTCAAAAACGATAAGGGCGCGACGCCCGCCGCGGCGCACGCCTTTTCGTCGGCCAGGACGTCGGCGGGAGCGCCGCGGGCCGCGAGTTCGCCCCGCCCCAAAAGCGCCGCCTCGTCCAGCTCCAGGACCTGGGCGGCGTCGTTGTCGGCGACGACGGCGGCGCGGCCCCGCTCGCCCAGCTCGGCCACGATGCGGTTGAGCGCGGCCTTGCCGGCCGGGTCCAGGTCCGTCGCGGCCTCGTCGAACAACAGCAGCCGGGCGTCGGCGGCGAGAGCGGCGGCGACGGCGAGGCGCTGCTTCTGGCCGCCGGAAAGGCTCTCGACGCGGCGGCCCTCCAACCCCGCCAGGCCGCAGCGGCCGAGGGCCGCGGCGACGCGGGTTCCGATTTCGGCCGCGGCGACGCCCAGGTAGCGCGGCCCGAAGGCGACCTCGTCCTCGACCGTCGTCGCGACCAGCGCGGCGTCGAAATCCTCGAAGACGAAGGAGACGGTTCCGGCGAGGTCGGCGGGCTTAAGGCCGGCGAGCGAGCGGC
This sequence comes from bacterium, assembly GCA_035528975.1. Classification (GTDB taxonomy): domain Bacteria; phylum RBG-13-66-14; class B26-G2; order WVWN01; family WVWN01; genus WVWN01. Next base: position 408 of record DATKXQ010000078.1, on the reverse strand, counting down.
CGTACACCTCCGCGGTGCCGCTCAACCGACCCTTCTTTACGGCGGGGACGACGGCGCCGAGCGCCCCCAGGAGCGTCGACTTGCCGGCGCCGGAGTGGCCCAGAAGGCCGAGGGTCCGGCCCCCGTCCAAGTCGAGGTCGACGCGCGAAAGGGCCGGGCGAAGCCGGCCGCGGTAGGTGAACGTCAGCTCGTTGACCTCGAAGGCGCGGGTCACGGGTGGGCGGGCGGCGCGGGCGCGGGGGTTAGGGTTTATCGACGAGCTCGACGGGCGCGGCCTCCAACGCATCCGCGTATTTGGCGATCGCCTGTTCGTAGAGGTCGAGGGCGTCGGTCACTTTCCCTTTGTGGGTGAACTCGGCGTCGAAGTATTCGGCCAGCGCGAGCGCGGCCTTCGCGCCCAACTCGGAG
>DATKXQ010000077.1:0-2947 GCA_035528975.1 bacterium | reverse complement strand
CGACGAAATCTTCTCGTGGTGGGTGGAGGAAGGCCGGATGCTGACGCAGGCCGACGTCGACGCCGACCGCTACGTCGCGGTGGTGGGGTCCGCGGTGGCGGAGGCGCTGGCGCCGGAGGGCCGGATAATCGGCGAGCGGATAAAAGTCAACGGCCACCGCTTCCTGGTCGTGGGCGTCTTCGGCCACAAGGGCGAGATCTTCGGCGTCTCGATGGACAACTACATCGTGATACCGCACGGCGCGGGCCGCAAAGCTTTCGGCGAACCGGTCGACGAAATGGGGACGGGGAGCTCGGTTATCACGGTGCGGGCGAAGTCGCCCGAGCTCCTCAATACGGCCTTCGACCAGGCCGAAGTGGTGATGCGGGAGCGGCGCAGAGTCCCGCCGGAGGCGGAGAACGACTTCGAGATCTACACCGCCGACTCGCTGATGGACATATATAACCAGATAACGGGCGCCGCGTTCGCCGTCATGATAGGCATCTCCGCGGTGTCGCTGCTGGTAGGCGGCATCGGCATAATGAACATCATGCTGGTCTCGGTGACGGAGCGCACGCGGGAAATCGGCGTCCGCAAAGCCCTGGGCGCCCGCCAGCGCGACATCCTGGCCCAATTCATCGCCGAGGCCACGGTTATCTCGCTGACCGGCGGCATAATCGGCATCATCATCGGCGTCATCATCGGCGAAGGGGTGAGTCTGCTCACGAAGGTTCTCTCGGACGCCGGCGCGCCGGTGCCGTTCCTCCCGGCCGGGATCCAGGCATGGTCCATAATATTGGGGTTCCTGTTCTCGCTCGGCGTGGGCCTGTTCTTCGGCATCTATCCGGCGAACAAGGCCGCGAAGTTGAACCCCATCGAGGCGCTGCGCTACGAATAGGACGGGTGAGCTTGCTATGAAGCGATACCTTACGGCGACGGCGTTAGGCGCGCTGGCCTTTTACGGCGCGCTCTTCGCGGCGGAGGAAGAGATAGCGAAGACGCCGGCGGGTCTCGAGTTCAAGGCCGTCACGGCAACGTGCGAGGAGGTAGTCGCGCCCAACGTCCTGCGCGTGAAGGTCCTGGGAGAGTGCGCCCTCATAGGCGTCCAACCCGTGGCCCGCGACGACCCGTACTACCGGGAGGCGTTGGAGTTCGTGAGGATTAGAGCGTACGGCCGGGACGTCCGCGTCGAGGTGTGCCCGAACATGCCGGTGAACGAACAGGGCCAAAACCGCGCCGTCGTCTATTACTACCGGGACGGCAAATGGGTTAACCTCGATATCGAGCTCATAAGCGCCGGCCTCGCGAAGGTCGCCGACGTGCCCGGCTGCCACGTTCCCACCAAGGCCTGGTTGGAGTACGAGAAGGCGGCCCGGAAGGCGAAGCGCGGCATGTGGGCGGCCTTCGCCGAGCCCGCCGGCCCCACCAGCGACAAGCCCGACATCTCCGATTTCGATCGATGAGCGGCGCGCGCGATTTCCGGGCCAGGCTGCGCGAGATAGCTCGCGCCCGGGCGCGCGGCGACCTCCCCCCGGGCCCCCGCCCTCCCGCCGATAACGTCGTGGCCCTCGGCGATATTTGGCCCGCCTCGCGGGCCGAGGGCCTTTGGCTCTGCCGGCCCGTATGGCCGGGGGGCTACCCGCCCCCGCAAATCCCGCCGACTTTCGCCGGTGCGTTCGCGGCCTTCGACGTCGAGTCGCTGGGTCGCACCCCCAAGCCGCTCTTCCTCGTCGGCTTCGGCTTCATAACGCCTGCCGGCGTGACGTTCGAGCAATATCTCGCCGGCCACCCGGACGAGGAGGGAGCGGTGCTTGGAGCTACGGCTCGAGCCCTCGCCGACGCCGACGTCCTCCTCTCCTACAACGGCCGGACCTTCGACCTCCCGATAATCCGCGACCGCCTCCGCTGGTGGCGCCTCCCGTACGCCGAGCCCCGGCGCCACGTCGATTTGCTATGGCTCGTCCGCCGCCACTACAAGGAGCGGTTCGATATGCCCGCCTGCGGCCTGGCCGACGCCGAGCGGTACGTCCTGGGGGTCGCGCGGCCCGACGACGTGCCCTCCTCCCAGGTCCCGGAGCTGTACGAGCGCTACGTCAAGATAGGCGACGCGCGGCTGCTCGAGCCGGTCCTGCGCCACAACCTCTACGACCTGGCCGCGACGATGCTGTTATATTTGAGAATGAAAAAGGAAATCCCGGAGGCCCTAACGCCGCCGGGAGACGAGGACTCAGTCGAGACCGGGGATTTGTTTTAATTAGTAGGGGCGCAACGCGTTGCGCCCCTACGAGGGCGATTTCCACCGTTCAACCAATTCCGCGAACGCCTCCTCGCTCCGCTTCATGTTGTCCCGCCACAGGCCCTTCGCCAACACCACTTTACGGTTAACCTCTCGCGCGCGCACGCGCAGGCCGACGTCGCCGGCGGCCTTTATTATCGCCCCCGCCAGCGCCGGTGCGTCGTCGAGAGGGACCGCGATGCCGTCGGCCCCGGCCGCCAGCCACTGCCGCGTCGCCGGTATATCCGCCACCACCGGGAAGCAGCCCGCCGCCATCGCCTCGAGCAGCGAAATGTTCGCGCCGTCGGAACGCGACGTCGTGATAAATATGTCGGCGTCGCGGAGCCGCGCCGCCACCTCCGGGAGCGGCCGCGAGCCCAGGAACGAGACCCGGCCGGCGAGGCCCATCTCGCGTACCTGCGCCTCGATTTTCGGCCGGAGGGCGCCGTCGCTCAGGAATTCCAGCCGTGCCTTCGGCAGCGCCGCGAAAACCTCCGGTAATGCCGCGAGGAGCTGTTCGAAGTTGTACACCGTATTGTAGTGACGGGTGTGTATCAGGACGACCTCGTCGGCCGGGCGGGGAGGCCGCTCCGTCATCGTGAATACGTCCGCGTCGACGCCGAAGTGGTTCACGACTACCTTGGCCGGGTCGCCGCCCAGCGCGACGATGCGCTCCGTCATGTGGTCGGCCAT
>DATKXQ010000076.1:0-6590 GCA_035528975.1 bacterium | reverse complement strand
TAGGAAAATATACCACCGCCGGGACGCTAGTCGCGACGTTCCCGTTGGCGGTCGGCGGGGGGTCCGATTGGGCGTATTATAAAAGACAGCTCTGGTCGTACGGTAGGGGCGGCCTTGTGTACGGCGTAACGCTCAACGGCTCGGTCGTGGCGTCGTTCGCCGCGCCGGGCGGTTCGTGCGAAGGCACGGCCTTCGACGGCGAGTACTTATGGACCATAGACGAAAACAACCCGCAGTACGTATACAAAGTCGATATCGACGTCGTCGGCGTGGCGCCGGCGTCGCTGGGCCGAGTCAAGGCGCTTTACCGGTAATAAGAAAGCCGCCTCGGGCGAGGCGGCTTTTTTATTCGATAGGGGGGAGCGGGTTTTATTTATACCATAAAAAAGCCCCGGCCGGGCCCACGGCCCAGCCCTCGCGTTCCGAGACCATGTGAATCGCGTTGAGCTGCCACCCGCCGCTGGGTAAGTACTCTTCCGGTTCCCATACGCCGTCGTTGTAACGGGCGACGTGCATCTCGTCGCCGGCGGCCCACCCGAGATTCGGCCCCACGAAGTCGCAGCACGAGTAGTTCATATCCCGGTCCGGACTGTCGGCTTTCTTGAACGTCGCGCCGTCGTAGTGGTAGAGGGACGCCACCGCGCCCACCACCCAGCCGTCGTCGTCGGCCGAGAAGTACAGGTCGCGTAGGTCGACCGACGGCGGGAAGGGTATTAACGACCAGCTCGAGCCGTCGTAGTGGAGCACGGTCCCGCCGTCGCCCACCGCCCATACCGAATCCTTCGAGAGAACGCGCACACGCCGCAGCGTCTCGGTGGTAGGCGACGTCACGCCGGCCCACGCCGTGCCGTTGAACTCGAATATGAGGCCGCCGTCCCCCACGGCCCAGCCCGACGTGTCGCTTACCATGGCCAGGCCGTACACGTTCTTGCCGGGCGCCGGACGGGGCCAGCTCCGCCACTGCGTGCCGTCCCAGTGCAGGAAGTAGTCGCCGCCCCCCGCCGCCCAGGCGTCGCCGCTCTCCACCGTATCCACCGCGTACAGCGGCCCCACGTCCACGGCGGGCAGCGTCGCGAACTGCCAATGGAAGGAGGTGAAATGCAGGACCTCGCCGGCGTCCGCGGGGGTGGCGCCCACGGCCCACACGTCGTTGCGCGCCGTCGAGGCCAGGTCGTACAGGTCCGAGGCCGTCGGGCCGTTGTGCCAGTACCACGCCGGCGGCGGCGTTACCGGCGGTTCCGGCTCGTAACAGGCCACGGCCAGAAGCGACGAAGCCGCCAGGATAAAACTAATATATCGCAACATAATTAACCTCTCGGTGGCGCCCTCAATCGTCCTCCAGGCACAGGCGACTAGTGGTCTTGAAGTGGACCTTCGCGTACTCCGTTAACGAATCCTTCCCTCTCCGGCGGACGAGCGCCCGGGCCGCCTCCTCCACGCCGGCCGAAGCGCCCTTGGGCAGCGGGAGGCCGGCCTTCTCCGAGAGCACCGCGAGGCGCCGCAAAAACTCGGCCCGCGCTACCAGCGACGCCGCGGCCACGACGACGTCCTCCTCGGCGCGAACCTTCTGCACCAGCTTGAGCTCCCGTCCCCCCTTCATCAAAGCGTTCGCGACGTACGCGTCATCGCCGAACTTGTCGGTTACGGCGACGGCCGCCGGGTGCTTCGCGACCAGGTTCTCTATCGCGCGCGCGTGGGCCCAGGCGAGGATGAGGTTGAGATTGCCCATACTCGCGTAGAGTTCGTTGTAGCGCGCCGGCCCTATCGCGACGCGGGTGTACGGCAGCGCCTTCGCTATTTCGGCGGCGAGCGCCGTCGCGCGCCGGTCGGATACCTTCTTCGAATCCCGGACGCCGATTTTCCTCAAAAAATCCTCGTCCGCTTTGCTCCCCACGTAGACGCCGCCCACGACCAAAGGCCCAAAGTAGTCGCCCTTGCCCGACTCGTCCGTCCCGATGCGACCGGCCACGCGGCGCCTCAGTATCCGAGCGCGTTGAAGGGTAAGTCGAAGTCGTCCTCGCGCTCGCCCTCCCCCGCCGCCTTGGCGCCCAGGTACGCGCTGAGGTTGTTTTTGACGTGCGCCCGGGCCACGAGGTCCCGATACCAATCGGCCAGGATGAGCTGCTGCCGCTCCTGCAGGAGGCGCTTGCGATACTCCTCGCCGCGCGTCGCGTACAGCGCGGCGTCGGCCGGCTTTTTCTCCAGCACTTTAATTACGTAATAGCCGGACGGCGCCCGCAGCGGCCCCGCGACGTCGCCTACCGCGGCGCCGAAGGCCGCGGCCGCCACGCCGTAGTCGCGGCCCAACCCGGGCGCCGGTTTGTCGCGCGTGAACACGAGCGTCTCGCCGTAGGCGGCGCCCGCGGCCTCGGCCGCCCGTTCCAAATCGCCGCCCCCGGCCGCGCCGGCGTACAACGCCGCGGCGGCCTTCGCGACGGAATCCAGCGCTCGGTCGCGCGCCCAGTCCTTGGCCACGGCGTCCTTGACCTTTTGGAACGGCGCGGGGCCGGGCTCGAGGCGGGCCGTCACCTGGTACACGGCGTACCCGCGGAGACGATAGCCGCCGCCGGTCTCGGCGTCCAGGCCCGCGACGGGGAGCGCGGAGCCCGTTTCGCCGATGTCCAGCGTGAAGGCCTCCTCCACCAGCCGCTGCTGCCAACCGAGCTCGCCGACCGGGCCGTCGGCCTCGAACGGCTCCGGCGACTTGACCTCGAGGCCCAACGCCGCGGCCTCCGCCGCCAGCTCGCCCCCCTTGCCCGCGCGGCCGGCGAGTTCCATAGCCAGCGTCATGGCCTGGTCCTCGGCCGTGCGCTCCTCCAACATCTCCCTTATTTCGCCGCCCTGCTCCTCGAAGGACGGCACGTCGGCCTCGCGCTTGATGACGTGGTAGCCGTAGATCGACTTGACCGCGCCGCTGACCTCGCCCTCCTTGAGCGCGAACGCCGCCGCCTCGAAGTCGGGGTCCATCTGCCCCCGGCCGAAGAAGCCCAGGTCGCCGCCCTTGGCGGCCGAAGCCGGGTCGCCGCTGAGCTCCTGGGCGAGCGCCGCGAAGTCGGCGCCGCCGCGGATGCGGGCCGCGGTCTCCTCCGCGTCCTTTTGGGCCGCGTCCCACGCCGCCTCCGGCTCGCCGGGATTGACCAAAAACAGAATGTGGCGGCAGCGGATATCGCCCGCGTCGAAGTGGACCATCTTGTTGCGCTCGTAGAACTCCCGGACCTCGGCGTCGGTGATCTTATTCTCCTTGCGCAGCTCGTCTATGTCCAGGAGCGCGTACTTGACCGCCACCCGCTCGCCGACGTGGTACCGCTCCAGGTGCGAGGAGTAGTAGGCCTTGAGCGCGTCCTCGGAGGGCCGGGCGGCGGGGTCGGGCGTCGCCGCCAGAAACGCGTACGCCACGCGCGCCGTCTCGTTCTCCCGCTCGAAGAGGGCCTTGACCTCGCCCTCGGAGACCCGGGCCGCGGCGCCCACCATCGAGAATACCCGCTCCATCAGCATGTAGTAGCACAGCTCGGTCTCGAACTCGCCCGGCGTCATGCCGGTCTGCTCGAGCAGGAAGCGCTCGTAGATCTCGCGGTCGAACTCGCCCCCCGCCTGGAAGTTCGGGTTCCTCTCGACGTACGACCTCACTTCCTCGTCGGTGACGCGAAGGCCCATGCGCTCGGCCTCGCCGATGATGAGCTCCTTCTGGACGATCTGGTTCAACGCCGCGCCGGCGGCTACGATCCGCATCTCGCGTTCCTCGTCCTCGGTCCAGGACCGCGTCGATTCCCGCTGGTGGCGCTGGTAGCGCAGCCTCATCTCGCGGTTGAAGACCGGCTCGAAGTCCTCCTGGCCTATCTTCTTGCCGCCCACCTCGACGATTATGGCGCCGCGGCCCTCGCCCCGCACTATCTTGCGGAGCGTCGTCGCGCCCACGAAGAAGAGCGAGGCGACGAACGCGACCGCCACGGCCCACATCACGGGCTTCATGCCCTCGCGCATTCCTTTTATCGACGTAACCACGTCGCAACCTCCATACGGCCGGCTAAGGCCGGTCCTATTATACTATTTATAATTCGTATCGGCGCGCCGTTTTATTCGATATTCCAACCACGGGGTTTCAACCGGGCCCGCAAGTTTATCAGGGCGCGCCGCCGGGCGCGCCCTAAACGTTCCCGTGTTGGTGCTTACTCGGCGGCCTTTATCGCGGCCTGCGCCGCCGCCAGCCGCGCCACCGGGACGCGGTAGGGCGAACAGGACACGTAGTTCTGGCCTATCTTGTGGCAGAACGCGATGGTGGCCGGGTCGCCGCCGTGCTCGCCGCAGATGCCTATCTCGAGCTGCGGGTTGGCGGCGCGGCCCTTCTCGACCGCTATTTCCATCAAAAGGCCCACGCCGTTGACGTCGACCGTCTGGAACGGGTCATCCTTGAGGATGTTGTGCTCGACGTAGTAGCGGAGGAAGGAGCCGGCGTCGTCGCGCGAGAAGCCGAAGCACGTCTGCGTCAGGTCGTTGGTGCCGAAGGAGAAGAAGTCGGCGACGAGGCCTATTTCGTCGGCGGTGAGCGCCGAGCGCGGGACCTCGATCATCGTGCCGACCTTGTAGGGGACCGTCACGCCCTCGCGGTCCATTATCTCCTCCGCGGCGGTCCGCACGACCAGGATCTGGTTGTAGAATTCGTTCACGTGGCTGACGAGCGGGATCATTATCTCGGGGTGGACCTCGACGCCCTCGCGGACGCACTCGACCGCGGCGCCGATGACGGCCCGGGCCTGCATCTCCGTTATCTCGGGATAGATGATGCCGAGGCGGCAGCCGCGCAATCCCAGCATCGGGTTCTGCTCGCGCAGCGACTCGACCTTATTCGCCAATTCCTCGGCCGATATGCCCATCTGGCCCGCCAGCTTCTCTATCTGCGCCGGGTCGTGCGGCAGGAACTCGTGGAGCGGGGGGTCGAGGGTGCGGATGACGACGGGGCGCCCCGCCATGGCGCGGTAGAGGCCGACGAAGTCCTCCTGCTGCATCGGCCGCAGCTCCTCCAGGGCCGCGCGCCGGCCGGCCTCGTCCTTCGCGACGATCATCTTGCGCATCGACGTGATGCGGTCGCCGGCGAAGAACATGTGTTCGGTGCGGCACAGGCCGATGCCCTGGGCGCCGAACTTCACCGCCGTCGCCGCCTGGTCCGGCTGGTCGGCGTTGGTCCAGACCTCGAGGCGCCGCGCCTCGTCCGCCCAGGACATGAACTCCGCGAACTCCTGGTACAGGGGAGACTCCTCGGCCGCGAGGGTCTCGTCGAGGAGGACGCGCTTTATCTCCGAGGGCTGCGTCTGAAGCGCCCCCACCAAAACTTCGCCGGTGGTGCCGTCGATGGATATCTCGTCGCCCTCTTTTACGACGACGTCGCGGGCGACGAACCGGCGCTTCTTGTAGTCGATGCGGATGTCGCTGCAGCCGACGACGCAGACCTTGCCCATCTGGCGGCCTACGAGGGCCGCGTGGGAGGTCATGCCGCCGCGTTCGGTCAGTATCCCCTGGGAGGCGGACATGCCCTTGATGTCCTCGGGGGACGTCTCCACGCGCACGAGTATAACTTCCTCGCCGCGCTCGGCCCACGCGGTGGCGTCGGCGGCGTTGAAGACGACCTTGCCGGAGGCGGCGCCGGGTCCGGCGTTGAGGCCGCGCGCGATGACCTTGCCGGCTTTGACCGCGGCCTCCTTCTGCTCCGGGTTGAAAACCGGCCGCAGGAATTGGTTGAGCTGCTCCGGCTCCATCGAGAGCAGGGCCTCCTCCTTGCTCATCAGGCCCTCGTCCACCATGTCGATGGCGATGGTGAGGGCGGCGTGCGCGGTTCGTTTTCCGGAACGGGTTTGCAGCAGCCACAGCTTCCCCCGCTCGAACGTGAACTCGAGGTCCTGCACGTCGCGGAAGTGGGCCTCGAGCTTCGCCGCCGCCTCCTCCAGCTCGCGGTACACCGCGGGCATTTCCTCGGCCAGCCTCGCTATCGCCTTCGGCGTCCGGATGCCGGCGACGACGTCCTCCCCCTGGGCGTTTAAGAGGTACTCGCCGTACAGGCCCTTCTCGCCGTTGGCCGGGTTGCGCGTGAACGCCACGCCCGAGCCGGAGTCGTCGCCCAGGTTGCCGAAGACCATCGATTGGACGTTGGCCGCGGTCCCCCACTCTTCCGGGATGTTGTTTATCTGGCGGTACGCGATGGCGCGCGGGTTGTCCCAGGAAGCGAAGACGGACCTTATGGCCCCCCACAATTGTTCGCGCGGGTCGTCGGGGAAATCGGCCCCCTTACGCTCCTTGACCGCCTCCTTGAACAGCCCGACCAACTCCCGCAAGTCGTCGGCGCTCAGATCGACGTCGAGCTCGACGCCGCGGTCCACCTTGACGCGCTCTATTATCTCCTCGAACGGGTCGACGTCGTCGTCGGTCTCGGGCTTGAGGCCCAGCACGACGTCGCCGTACATCTGGACGAAGCGGCGATAGGAATCGTACGCCGGCCGCGGGTCGCCTATTTGCCGCGCCAGGCCGGAGGCGGTTTTATCGTTGAGGCCGATGTTCAGGACCGTATCCATCATCCCCGGCATGGACACGCGGGCCCCGGA
>DATKXQ010000075.1:0-11203 GCA_035528975.1 bacterium | reverse complement strand
GCAAAAAGCTTCCGTCAGCGGCCGATCGGCGTCGACTTTTACGGCGTGGGTGGTTTCGTCTCCTACGAGAAAATAGATTTCGTGCCGGCCGGTACCCGCCGGAATGTCGTATTCGGTTTTAAACTTCTTCCGGTTTAAATTCGCGGCGTAGCGGACGTTGCCGTCGGCCAGTTTGATACTATCCGCGTCCGTTAATATCTCTCCTTCGGCCTCAAGCACGTAATACGAATATTTCCCCCCCGCTTGCTCTTCCGAAATAACCTCAACTTCGGTTATACCGGCGCTGATATTAATAGGCGTTTTAGGGTCGATTTTCCCGATAAAAAACCCTTTCATAGCTCCGTACTCGTCCGTGCCCCGGCGAGCCAAAACTACTTTGCGGGTACCCTCGCTCACGCGAAAGAATAAATCCACGACCACTACGCCGTCTTCGGGCTCGAAAACGTAAGTATTGATTTCGTCCAACCAAACGCCTACAACGTCGTCTGTTTTGAGAGTTAACGAAACCTTTAACGTATCATCCGTTTCTTCCTTTAGTTTCAAGGACTTGAATTTTATCGTCCGCTTCGAAAAAAGTTGGGTACAGAGAAGCGTCCCCTCTTCCGACGCCGCACAACCTATACCGGAGTGCGTGAACCTCCGGTCGAGTATATTGGCCCGGTGATACTCGCTGGCCATAAGTAGCGCCGTAACCTCGCGACCCACTACCGCCGGGTCCCCCGACGGCGGGATACTATTTTCGGACGCCAAGTTTTCGGCTACGGAGATGTCGGTAAGGCCGGCAAGGTACACGCGGTCCAATACGTCCCCAAACCCGGCCGTCGGCGACTCGTGGGCGAAATAATAAAGCCGTTCCATCTCGTCCGAATGTTGACGGGCGGCCGACGTTAAACCCGCGTCCCATTCCAGTCGCGCCAAACCCATATCTTCCCTTACGCGGTTAACCTCCTCGAACATCGCTTGCTCTATATCGGTAAGGCCGTCGATATCGTCGAACAGGCTTTCTCCAAAGGTGACGGCCGCCGGCCCGCCATGCGCCACCGCCGGGACTAATAATCCGACCACAAAAGCACACCGAAATAAACGTTTTTTCACTTAAAGGATATTATCACTTAATATTTCCAAAGGCAAGGAAAAAACTTGCTTTTAGGTTCGCAAAATGTTAATAGTCAAGCGTGGGCACGGAGCGCAAACCGGTCGTTGTAGGCCTCACGGGCCCCATCGGGGCCGGAAAATCCACGGTCGCGGGCCTCCTTTCCGCCAAGGGCGTCCCCGTTATCGACGCCGACGCGCTGGGCCGGGAGGTTTGGGAGACTTCGGACCAGTTGGGGGCCGCTCTTGCGGCAACTTTCGGCCCCGCGATATTGGCTCGCGACGGTTCTATTGACCGGCGTGCGCTTGCCCGGGAGGCCTTCGCATCCGAAAAGACGACGGCGCGGCTGAACGAAATAGTGCATCCCTTTTTATGGGCGCGCATTAAGGCCGAAATCGCCGCGCATCGAAACGCTCCCCTCGTCGTCGTCGACGCGGCCTTGATAGTGGAATGGCGCCGCTCCTTACCCGTGGACGTCGTCGTCGTCGTAGACGCTCCGGAGAGTATCAGGAAAGAGCGCTCGCGCCATAAATACGAGGAGAAGGACTTCCGCGCCCGTCAGGCGCGCCAACTCGACGACGACGCGAAGCGCGCGGCCGCGGATATAGTCCTCGATAACTCCGGCTCGCAAGCGGAGCTGGTTGTGAAAGCCGAGTTATTGTATAATACGTTATCGGCCATAGCGGAAGGCGGCCCGCCGCCCGCCGAAACGCTCGTCATTTAACCGGGTATGCCTTACGAAATAAAAGTAGCAGGGAGCTTCGCCGCCGCGCACGCCCTTCGCGGTTACGGCGGCGCGTGCGAGAGGCTGCACGGCCACAACTTCAAGGTAACCGCGGCGGCCCGCGCCCGGGAGTTGAACGAGGTCGGCATCGCTTTGGATTTTAAAGAGTTTAGCTCTTATCTCGGCGACGTGCTCGAGCTATTGGACCATCAAAACCTCAACGAGCTGCCGCCTTTCCGCGAACGCAACGCCACCGCGGAAAATATCGCCGCTTACATTTTCGGGCAACTCGCGCCGCGGCTGGAGCAAACCGGCGCAAAACTAAACCGCGTAACGGTAGAAGAATCCGAGAAATATGCCGCGTCGTTCGGCCCCGACGTTTAACGCCGTCGTCCTCCTATCGGGGGGGCTCGACTCGGCGCTGAACCTCGCGCTCGCCTGCCGCTACCGGAGGCCGGCCCTCGGCCTTACTTTCGACTATGGCCAGCGCGCCGCTCGCGCCGAAGTGCGCGCGGCCGGGAAGCTGTGCCGCCACTACGGCGCCGAACACAGAGTTATAAAACTACCCTGGTTGCGCGAGTTGGCGCCGGCCCCCATCGTGGACCCGGCCGCGCCGCTTCCCACCCGCCCGGACGACGTGGGCGCGGTGTGGGTGCCCAACAGGAACGGCGTCTTCGTCGCAGTAGGCGCATCCTTCGCCGAGAGCTTCGGCGCGGGCGTGGTCGTAGCGGGCTTCAACGCCGAGGAGGCGATTCGATTCCCCGACAACTCCCCCGCTTTCGTCGCCGCGTCCAACCGGGCGCTGCGATACTCGACGGCCGGGCGAGTCACCCTCATGTCGTATACGGCCTCGATGGACAAAACCGATATCGTAAAAAAAGCGAACCGCGTCGGCCTGCCCTGGGAGTACGTGTTTTTTTGCTACGGCGAGGGTCCCGCTCCGTGCGGGAAGTGCTCCTCCTGTACGCGAACGGCGCGGGCCTTGAAACGCGCGGGTCGGGCCGATTTACTCGATATTATTTTTGAAACCACCCGACGATAAAATCGTTGACATTATTACGCGATATATTACGATGGACGCGACCGGATTTCCGATATGACATTAATACAAACCCATTTCGACCTTACCGAAAGGCCGTATACGGAACTTTACGGCCATTTCGCTTTTAAAAATTTCGGGATAGCGGGCGACGCCGCGGTCGCTTTCGTCGGGCCGTGCGACGTCGAGGGCGAAAAGCTCGTGGACCTGGCGGATAAGCGCGCCGGCGAGATGATAAAGGCCGCCCGCATGTTACATTTTATCGTCGAACATTTCGGCGTCACGCTCGCCGAAGCCGTATGGCGCCAGCGCCTGTTCGCCGCCATCGTATGCGAAGAGGTATCGACTCGGGCGCGGAAGGCCTCCGTCCGGCGCGAGGGCGACGACGTCTTCGTAGACGACGGAAAGTTAACCGTCTCTATAGCGACCGTTTCGCCGACGTCGGCTCTCATTCATTTCGGCGTCAACGTCGACGGCGCCGGGGCGCCGATAGCCGTAGCCGACTTGCAATCCCTGGGTATCGAGGCGCGGGCGCTGGCATCGGCGGTACTGGCGCGTTACGCCGCGGAAGTGGAAGGCGCGCGCGAAGCCGTGTGTAAAGTCAAGGGCGTATGTTAAAGGGATACATCGACGAAGTATTTATCAGCATTCAGGGCGAAGGCCCCCTCGTGGGCACCCCCATGCTTTTTATCCGCTTCGGCGGTTGCGAGGCAGCCTGCGAACGTTGCGATACGCTCCGGGCGCGCACCCAGATGTCGCAGTTCCCCGTGTACGGCCCGACGCCGCGGGCAGTACCCAACCCCGTTAAGGTCGCCGACCTGGCGGCGATAACCGAACCCCTCTTGAGGAAACTACCTTTTCTTACGGTGACCGGCGGCGAACCCCTCGAGCAACCGGGTTTCTTGTCCCTACTTCTAACCAGGCTTTCGGAAACGGGCAAACGGGTTCTGCTCGAAACCCGCGGGTACCACTACCGCGAGCTCGCGGAGGTGCTCCCCCGGGTCGACGTCGTCGCCGTCGACGTCAAATTACCTTCGTTCTCGGGAAGGCCGTTACCGACCGAGGAGACCGAAAAGTTCCTCAAAGCCGCCCAACAAAAAAGCTGTTACGTGAAAGTCGTCGTCGGCCCCGATACCGACGAATCCGAGGTCGTCGCGGCGGCGCGCCTCGTTGCGGCCGCCGGAGACCGCATACCGTTTATCATCCAACCGCGGCGCGACGAGAACCCGCCGCCCCCCGGCGAAATCGGGCGTCTGTTGGCCATAACGATTCGCCTGGCGAAAATACTCTCCGACGTTCGGCTCATACCGCAAGTTCACCGCTCGTTGGACCTACGCTAACCCGCGAGCCGCCCCTACGTTAAAGGCGCCCGACCGGCGGGCGCCCATCCCTTCGCGCCAAGCGCTTTAAACGTCTTTCAGCATGATGTCGGCGTCTTCGCCGTCGGCGTAGTAGCGCCGCGTTTGAGCCACCTTTTTAAAACCGAACGCTTCGTACAAACCAATCGCCTCGGCGTTGCTCCCCCTAACTTCCAAAACGATCCGCACGCACTCGGCTCGCCGGGCTTCCCCGATTATGTCTTGTAACATCATCTTCCCGTAACCCCGACCCCTATTGGCTACCGCGACGGCCACGTTGAGCAAGTGGGCCTCGTGGCCGCACATCCACAGGTCGTAGTAACCTATCACCTCGTCGCCGAGCGCCAACACTTTGAATCTGGAAATATCGTTCTCCACCTCCCGATAAAAAGTGCGCTCGGACCACGGACAAGGAAACGTTGCGCCCTCGATGACGACTATGGCCGGGACGTCGGCCGCGGCCGCCGGCCTCAACCCCGCCTTCATACCTGTCCCCGCTTTATATACGTCGGCCTGAGCGTCGTAATGTCATCGGCCCCGCGGGTCCCGTAGGCGCGGACGCCCAGGGCGGCCAACGCCGCGGCGTCCGGTTGCACGCAGAACCGGCGGCCCGTCGGGCCCGTCCGCCCCCGCCGCGACGCGGGCGGCTCTGCGGGGCCGACGAACGCGTCGGCCGTAAGACCCGCGAGCAGCTCGCCGTCGCCCAGCGCGGGCGGCGTCACCTCTTCGGGGAACGCGCCGGAACAATCGTACACGGCGTAGAAAAAAAGGCCGCCGCGAGCGTCGAGCAACGCCACCGTTCGCCCCCGGCATCCGGAGGCGAAAGCCAAAGCTTCCAGCGACGAAATCGCGACGACCGGTAGATCGGTTATGATAGCCAAACCTTTGGCGGCGGCCATCGCGACCCGCAGGCCCGTGAACGAACCCGGCCCCCGCGGGACGACTATGAGGTCGGCGTCGCGTACGGGCCAAGCGCCCCGGGCCATTTCCTCCAGCGTGGGGATTAGAACCCGCGACAAACTAGCCGTCGCGTCGAAGGAGCGCGAAGCCGCGACGTTGTCGCCGTCGACGAACGCGACCGAAGCTTGGCCGGTGGACGTCTCTAACGCTATTACCCGCAAAAAAGTCCTTCTATCGCTTTTTGGATTTCGTCGTCCGCCGGGGCGCGGCGGCGGATCGTTATCTTGCGGCTCGTGTCGTCCTCGATTTCGAAATTCAATTCGAGTACGGCTTCGAAACCCTCCGTGAATCCGGACGGCAAATGGGAGCTCCACTCGATAGCCACTATCCGTCGGCCGTCGAAATATTCTTCCAGGCCGATGCCGGCGACGTCCTCGGCCCTGAGTCGGTAAAGGTCCACGTGTACGAGGCGGCCGTATTCCCGCACGAGGGCGAAGGTCGGGCTTCGCGGCTCCGGGCCGACGCCGAGGCCGCGCGCAAGGCCTTTAACGAAGGTGGTCTTCCCGCCGCCCAACTCGCCGTCCAAGAGTAGTATCGTCCCGGGCGGCAACGCGGCCGCGACGCCCGCCGCCAGCGACATCGTCTCTTCGCACGAACGGGTTACGGTTTCGCGCGCCGGTGTCACTTTTCAACCTCGCGCAATAATTCCAGATAATGAGACCGAAACGGTTCAAAAGCACCCGCCGCCGCGGCCCTGCGGTAGTCCGGATACGTCCAGGGGAGAGCCTCGAGGCCGGCGCCGCGGTAGAGCAACTCCACGAGGGCGTAAACCCCGTCGCGCACGTATACCGCTTGCGGCCGCGGCTTGGTCGTCGCGAGGACCAGCTGCAGCGACGACACGTAGCCCGGGTCCAGGTTAACGCGCCGCGCGCCGCGCGCCGCCCACCGCGTTTCCAATTCGCGGCTCCGCAACTTCCAATCCGCGAGCAGCGCCGCGGGAGCCAAGCGGCGTCCGCAGCACCAAAAACGGACCAGGTCGGGGCCCATCTCCGGCCGGTAATACTCGGTGAGGTCGAACGGCTCGGGGTCCGTTTGGAAGGCTATCTCGAACAACTCGTCGCCCACCGCGCGCACGACGTCGCCGCCCCCGATTTCGGCCGCCGCGATTACGCCTATAAGAGGTAATACTGAGGGGGCGTGTTTCATATACCGAAAAAGGCGCGTCGCCCGACGCGCCCGTGCCGGCCGCCCGGAGCGGCGCCGACCGAATACCCGAGTTCCGTTATTCGTTCGCGATTAAATAATTCAAAACGCGCACCGGCAACCGGCCGTCAGCGTACTGCGTCCGCCACTCGAACGTGCTGAAAGCGACGAACCCCGCGCCGTCGTCGAAACCCACGAGCAACGGCGCTCCTTCTCGCGGCCCCGCGGTCGTGGCGACGTCGCCGCGGACGAAAACGGTACCGGCCGTGCTTTCGGGAAGAGCCCACGCGCCGAGGTCGTATTTAATCCGCCACTTCGCGACGGTGAGACATCTCTTTAAATCCTCTTCCGATAACGTGGCTTCGATTTCCTGGCCGCCGTTCCCCACCGCCGGGTCCGCGCCCCAGTTTATTTTCCCCGGCCACGCGGCCTTTACGAACGGCCAAGCGCGGTCCGATACTATCAACCGGCCGCCGGCCGCGACGAACGACCGTAAATTCGCGACTACCCTCTCGTCTTCGGCCCCCCCGGCGTCGATGCCGCTGCCCAGAAACGCCACTTCGGCGCCTGCGAGGGGATTGGTCGATTGCGCCAGGGCGTCCACGTCGATAGTCCGGTACAGGTAACCGAGGTCGGACAGCACCACGCCCACGTCGTCGTATCGGCCCGGTACGTCGAAGAACGTCCCCGCGCGCACGGGGGCCATATTAACCTCTATGCCCCCGGGCGAATGGCCGTCTTCCACTTCGGCGTAGTAACCGGTTTCAAATAAGCCGTTCGGAGAGTATACGTCGATCCGATACAGCGCGTCCGGAATCGATTTAAACAAGAATTCACCCGTGGCCGCGGTGAGCGTCTCGCCGGCGTAGCCGCCCGGTTCCAGGTCTCTTATCGCGACTTTGGCCTTGTACGAAGGCGTGCGTCCGTTAGGCGCCAGGACCGTACCGCCGACCCCCTCGACTTTGCCGAAGAAGAGGTCGGTCTGGCAAGCCGTCGTGGTCGCCAAAAACGTTATCAAAGCTATCCGTTTTACCATAGGCATTGGAAAGCCGGCACGCCCATATCCGCGAGCGCTTCGGCCAAGTAACCGCGAATCTCGCCTACCGACGTCATCCGGACGGCGCGCTCGGCGACGCGGCGGGCGTCGACGTACCGGACCGAGCGCAGGGCCATCTTGATATCCGGGACCGATGCGGGACTCGCGCTAAACTCGTTGCAAGAGAGGCCGAGCAGGAGTATCGCGGCCTTGGGGTCGGCGACCATCTCGCCGCATACGCCGACCCAAATATTATTTCGACCCGCCGCGTCTACGGCGGCCTTGATTAATTTCAATACCGCGGGGTGGAACGGCTCGTACAGGTAAGCGATTTTCTCGTTGCCGCGGTCGGCGGCCAACGTATATTGTATCAAATCGTTGGTGCCGAGGCTGAAAAAGTCGCACTCTTGCGCCAGCGTGTCCGCGTTGAGCGCCGCCGAAGGAACCTCGACCATAATGCCGACTTCCAATTCCTCGTCGAAATAGTGTCCCTCCTTCTTCAACTCCAACCTGATATCCGACAATATCTCTTTGGCGGCTCGCAATTCTCCCACGTCGGATATCATCGGAAACATAACCTTCACTTTGCCGAAAGCGCTGGCTCGAAGTATCGCGCGGAGCTGCGTACGGAATATATCCTGGCGCTTCAAACAGAACCGAATGGCGCGCAGGCCAAGGTAGGGGTTCATTTCGCGGGCCACTTCGGGGAAAGACAGGAACTTATCGCCGCCGATGTCGATCGTTCGAATGATACAGCTGTGAGGCAGGGACGCCTCGGCCACCTTGCGATAGGCTTCCAGTTGTTCCTCCTCGGAAGGCAAGTCTCTGCGGTGGAGGAATAAAAATTCCGTGCGATACAGGCCCACGCCGTCGCAGCCGTGCCGCTTCACCGCCTCCAATTCCGGCAAGACCTCGATGTTGGCCGACAGCTCAATCCTGTAACCGTCGAGCGTCATCGCGGGAAGTTCCGCGAGGCGCGCGCGCCGCCGTTCCTCCTCGCCCATCCGGCGAATCAGCCGTTCGTATTCCGCGGCGACGTCGTCGGCGGGGTTGACGATAACGCGGCTATTGACGCCGTCCACGATCAAACCGTCGCCGGCGCGAACGTATCCCATAACCCCCTCCGCGCCGACGATCGCCGGCACTTCCATACTGCGGGCCATGATAGCCGTATGGGACGTCCTGCTCCCCACCTCCGTCACGATGGCGCGGACCTTGCCCCGCGGCAGCGCCGCGGCGTCGGAAGGCGGCAGGTCGTGGGCGACGACCACGGCGCCGGCCGGCAAGTCCTCGAACAATCGATAGGCCACCCCCAAAAGGTTCATCACGACGCGGTTGCCGACGTCGCGGAGGTCTACCGCCCGTTCCCGGAAATAGTGGTCCTCCATGTCTTCGAATACGGTCAACATGTCGTCCAGCGTATTCTTGAACGCGTACTCCGCCGAGACCTTTTCGTCGGCTATCATGCTGTGCGCTCGGGCGGCCAGCATTTCGTCATCCAGGACCAACATGTAGGCGTCGAGGATCTCGGCGCGGATCGACGAATCGGCTCTCTTTACCTCGTCTCGCAAAGACGAGAATTCGTCGCGCGTCACCGCGAGGGAGCGGTCGAGGCGTGCCTGTTCGGCCTCGACCTCCGCCGCCGTTATCTCACGGCGCTCTACGTTCAATTCACGGGGCGCGACAATGAAGGCCTTACCCATAGCCACGCCGCGGCTCGTCGATATTCCCGTAAACTCTCTCACGTCCGCCTATTCGACAATGCCGTTTTCCAGAAAGGATTCCAATTCCTTGAGCGCGTCCTGGCCGTCGCGACCGTTCGCCTCCAGGTAAACGGTCTCGCCGCGGGCGACGGCCAACATCATAACGCCCATGATGGACTTCGCGTTAACGCGTTCGCCGTTCTTTTCCAACGTAATTTCGGCCTCGAAACGCCGCGCCAGTTTGACGAAGGATGCCGCCGGCCGGGCGTGCAGGCCGTACTCGTGTTGGACGACGATTTCTTTCCTCAGCGGCGCCATGCATCAACCCACTACGATAACCAGGCCGATCGCCAGCGCGCCTACCAGATACCAGCACACGCCCGGGCGAATCCCTATGCTCTGGAGAACGAACGATAAGAACGCCGCGCCGGCCACCGCCAATCCGCCGGCCGCCCCGAACGGACCGGTTTCCGCCGCGCGCCAGACCATAACCGCCGTAAACGTCCCGAGTAAAAACGCGGCCGCTACTTTTACGACGAGCGCCAGCCGCGGCAGCCGGAGCAATTTCAGATAAGTCGTTATGCGCGGCCCCAACCTCAAACCGACGTTAAAAAATCTGACGCGGACCCAGAATTGGAAAGAGTTGTATATTACGAGCGCCACCACGGCTCCGACGAAAGCGTAGCCGGGAAAGATGCCGTAGAGGACCAGCGCTACCAGAGCCGACGCCGGCATCAAGCCCGTCCAAAACAGGTCGTCCCCCAGCGCGCCGAACGCCCCCATCATCGCTTTCTTGATATTGGCGACGTCCGCGTTCACGTTTTCGCCGCCGCGGAGTTCCACGTTCGCTACGACGCCCAGAATGCAGTTCGCCAAATACGGTTGGGTGTTGAAAAAAGACAAATGCCTGATGATCGCTTCTTTTCTCGCTTCGGGTTCCGGGTATCTCCTCTTTATCACGGGCCACAGCGCGAACAGGAAACCCAGCGATAACATCCGCTCGAAATTGTTCGTCGCTTGTATGAACAGCGAACGGAAGACCGTCTCGGCGCGTATGCGCCGCGGCAACGATACCTCTTCATGACGGCGCGTCGACATCACGTAAACACCGACAATAGTAGGATGAGGCCGGCGGCCGCGGCGGCGCCGAGGCCGTAGGCCAGAACGTTCCGCCGCTTCCAATATACCTTCAGCGCCGCGGCGATGCCTACCGCCGGCGACGCCGTGAACACCAACTCCAGACCCCGGTGCAACGTCGGCGTAAGTCTTTGAAGCGCCAGGGCCACGAGAAGCGAACCGCCGACAAGCGCGATCAACAGCAGTAAGAAATCCTTGAAGAAAAAACGGGCTACGCCCTTTACGACCGCGCCCCCCAACGCCAGGGGCCGGCCGTCCAATAAATCGTTCTCGCTGCGATGGAGGATTCCCACGTTGCGACTCTTTATCCAAATGTCTAACCGGGCCGCGAGTACGCCGACCGGTATGGCCAGCGCCGCGGCCACGACCGCTCGCGACGCCAACGGCGCCGCGACGGGCGCGGCCAAACCCACCGTAGCAATCGCCGTTATGGACGCGCTCGGCGGCAGGTAGGCGCCGACGGGTATCTGCCCCAGCCATAGAAGCTGGAACGTCACCGCGGCCCAGATCCCCAGCAACGGTTCCCCCACGAGAAACCCTACCAGCAACGCGCCGACGGCCGGTTGGCCTAACATAAACTGCCCTATCGCGATGTTATCCAATCCCAACAACGCGCCGACAAAAGCGACGCACACGGCCCGTTCCGCACACGCGATAACGATATTAAAATCCAACACGCGTTTATATCAGCTCCGCGACGACGCGGTTGCGGAGTTCTTCCCCCGGCGGCAATTCCCACCAGAAGAAGAACGCCGAGCCCTGGTACACCTTTTCGTACCCGCTCTCGGAACGACTCACGGTATAGAGAGGCGAGTGCCAGACGGTACACGCGGGCTCGAGATTTATTTCCAATTGCCATTCCGACAAGCGGTCCGTAATCCGGCAGCGGCCTCCCACGGCCGCCGCGAAGATCTTATTACATGCCCAATCCCCGTGGGATTCAAACAAAGCATATTCAGGAGATTCAGTAGTTATATTTAAAGCCATTTCTATGCCGTAAATCGTGTTCC
>DATKXQ010000074.1:0-6907 GCA_035528975.1 bacterium | reverse complement strand
GAAGTCCATGTACTCCGCCATACCCTTGTGCGCCAGCACCCGCGTTATCGCGCTCGTCAACGTCGTCTTCCCGTGGTCCACGTGCCCTATCGTCCCCACGTTGACGTGCGGCTTCGTCCGCTCGAATTTCGCTTTGGCCATGGCGTGCGACCTCCGATATCCTTCACGCGGTAGGAGATACTGTAGCTACCGTTGGACTATTTGTCACAACTTTCGTTTGGTATTGGTCGACCGCGCCGGCCGCGGCGGGCGGGCCGGAGCGCGAAGTTGTGATGTATAACATAAAACACCTGATAAGTAAAGCTTTTTTACGCCCTCTCCGGGTTCCCGGCCGTCAGAATTCGGGGACGAAACCGCGCGTCCGCCGCAGGATCTGGTCGGCGATATTCCGCGGCACTTTATCGTAACGTAGGAACTCGAGCGAATAGGTAGCGCGGCCTTGCGTTATCGAGCGCAGGCCGGTGGCGTAGCCGAAAGTCTCGACTATCGGGCATAGGGCCTTGATTATCTGGGCGTCGGCGCGGCGGTCCATACCGACCACCTCGGAACGACGGCCGTTGAGATCGTTGACAACGTCGCCGACGTAAACTTCCGGCGTCACGATTTCCATAACGCCGTACGGCTCGAGGAGCTCCGGGTGGGCTTTGCGCATGGCCTCGCGGAACGCCTGCTGCGCCGCGATCTCGAAAGCTATGGGCGTCGACTCCACCGGATGCGAGGAGCCGTCGTACAGCGCGACCGCCAGGCCGGTCACGGGGAACCCGGCCTGCACCCCCGCCTCCAGCGCGCCCCGCACCCCCCGCTCCGTAGCCGCGACGTACTCTTTCTCGAGGACGCCGGCCGGGAGGCGATTCTCGAACAAGAAATGGCCTTCCGGGTAGGGCCGGACCTCCAGGCCCACGTGGCCGTATTGCCCCTTGGCGCCGGACGGTTTGACGAACTTCCCTTCGCCCCGGCCCACGGCCGAGACGGTCTCCTTGTAGGCCACCTGCGGCGGCCCCACGTTGGCGGTGACGCCGAACTCGCGCGTCATCCGCTTCGCCAATATGTCCAGGTGCAGCTCGCCCATCCCCGATATTATCGTTTGGCCCGTGGCGTCGTCGTACCGCACTTTGAAGGTCGGGTCCTCCTCGGCCAACTTGGCCAGCGCCTCGTTCAAGCTTTCCTCGTCCGCCTTGGTCTTGGGTTCGATCGCGACCGAGACGACCGGCTCGGGGAACCGTATGCGCTCGAGCAGGATCGGGTGCTTCTCGTCGCACAGCGTATCGCCCGTGAAGGTATTCTTGAGGCCCACGACCGCGGCGATATCGCCGGCGTAGACGGCTTCGACGTCGTCGCGGTCGTTGGCGTGCATTTCCAGCAGACGGCCCAATTTCTCCTTTTTGCCCGTATTGGCGTTGAAGGCGGCCGCGCCCGATTTCCGCGTCCCGGAATAGACCCGCATGAACGTAAGCCGTCCCACGTACGCGTCGGACATGGTCTTGAAGGCCAGCGCGGAGAAGGGCTCTTCGTCGGCCGCCTGCCGGACCTCGGTCTCCTTGCCGCCCGGCCGCTGGCCGACCACGGGGGGCACGTCCACCGGCGACGGCAAGAAGTCGACGGCGGCGTCGATGAGCAGCTGGATGCCGATGTTGCGCAGCGCGGAACCGCACAACACCGGCACGATAGCGTAGTTGAGCGTCGCGCGGCGGATCGCCGCGACCAGCTCCGCCGTGTCGAGTTCGCGGCCCGCGAGGTACGCGTCCATCGCCACCTCGTCCACTTCGGCCACGGCCTCGACCAGGTTCTTGCGCCACGTCATGATCTCGGCCTGGCGGTCCTCGCGCAGGCTATACAGGCTTATCGGGTCGTAGTTCTTCCCGAGGGTGTCGGCGTCGAATATGTACGGCTTCATGGTTACAAGGTCGGTAACGCCCACGAAGGTATCCTCGACCCCGATCGGCACCTGGAGGGGGACCGCGTTCGCGGCCAACCTCTCGCGGAGCTCCTGCATCGCCCGGAAGAAATCGGCCCCCACGCGGTCCATCTTGTTGACGAAGACGAGGCGGGGAACGTGGTAGCGATCCGCCTGGCGCCACACGGTCTCGGACTGAGGTTCGACGCATCCCACGGCGCACAACACGACCACGACGCCGTCCAGCACGCGCAACGACCGCTCGACCTCGACGGTGAAGTCGACGTGGCCCGGCGTGTCGATGATATTTATTCTATGCCCCCGCCAGGATACGGTAGTCGCGGCCGCGGTTATCGTAATGCCGCGCTCGCGCTCCAGCTCCATCCAATCCATCTCGGCCGCGCCCTCGTCCACCTCGCCGATCTTGTAGGTCTTGTCCGTGTAGTACAAGACCCGCTCCGTCACGGTCGTCTTGCCGGCGTCGACGTGGGCCGCGATACCCACGTTGCGGACTTTGTCTATGGGCGATTTCCGAGTCATAATCCAGGGGCTAAACAAAACCATCCCCGGCCGGGGATGGTCCGCGCCCTTCCCGGTACCGAAGAGGATTAACCGTCATCGCAATATGCGCTTTGTACCCAGCCGAACAACATCAACCGGCCGCCGCCCCCCATCGAGAAAACTACCAACGGTAATGGGCGAACGCCTTATTCGCCTCCGCCATACGGTGGGTGTCCTCCCTTTTCTTATGCGCCGCCCCGGAACCTTTGGCGGCATCGAGTATTTCCCCGGCCAGCTTGTTAACCATCTCGTGCTCCGGCCTCGCTTTGGCGGCGGCCTTTATCCAACGGATAGCCAGCGCCACCCGCCGGGCTTGGGGAACTTCCACCGGCACCTGGTACGTGGCGCCGCCGACGCGCCGGGACTTGACTTCCAACGACGGTTTTACGTTGTTGATAGCCCGGCTGAAAACCGCCAGGGCGTCCTCGCCCGTTTTTTCGGCGATGATGTCCATGGCGCCGTAGAAGATGCGTTCCGCCACCGACCGCTTACCCCGCACGGTTATGTTATTCATGAACCTCGTCACGAGCGGCGAGCCGTACTTGGGGTCCGACGGCCAATTCTTCTTTTCGGCTCTGTGGGAGCGCGCCATTAATCGATAAACCTCCGCTTAATCCCGCAAGGGGTACCGGCCTCGTCTATTTGGCCTTCTTGGGCCTCTTGGCGCCGTATTTCGAGCGGCTGTGCGTCCGGTCCGCCACGCCGGAGGCGTCGAGGATGCCGCGGATGACGTGATAGCGGACGCCGGGGATATCCTTAACGCGGCCGCCGCGCACCATTACGATCGAGTGCTCCTGCAGGTTGTGGCCCACGCCCGGGATATAGGCCGTGACCTCGGTGCCGGTGGTAAGCCGCACGCGCGCGACTTTCCGCAGCGCCGAGTTCGGCTTCTTGGGCGTTACGGTCCACACGCGCGTACAGACGCCCCGCCGCTGCGGACACTTCGCGAGGGCCGGCGATTTCGATTTCTTCTGCGCCTTCTTGCGGCCGTGGCGCACGAGCTGGTTGATGGTTGGCATATTTTCCTCCGACGCGGCGACGCGGCAGCCGCCGTTAGTTTTCTCGGACCAGTTCCTCTTTGGCTTCCTCCGCCTCCGCCTCGGCCTTCCCCTTGAATTTCAGATGCATCTTCGCAGGATCGAACGTGCCGAGGCCCGCGGGTATCAAGTGCCCCATTATGACGTTCTCCTTCAGACCCAGGAGGTGATCGCGCTTGCCGGAGAACGCCGCCTCCGCCAAGATGTGGGTAGTTTTTTGGAACGAGGCCGCGCTGATGAACGAGTCGGTAGAAAGCGCCGCCTCGGTAATCCCCTGCAAAATCGGGCTCGCCGTCGCCGGCTTCTTGCCGCTCGCGATCATTTTCTCGTTAACGTCCCGGAAAACGAACTTTTCTACGTTCTGCTCGGGGAGGAGGTTCGTATTGCCCACGGTCTCGATCTTGACCTTGCGCAGCATCTTGCGGACGATACACTCGAGGTGTTTGTCGTTGATCTCGACCCCCTGGAGGCGGTATACCTCCTGGATCTCGTTGACGAGGTACTCCTGAACCTCTTTGTCGCCTTTCACGCGCAGGATGTCGTGGGGGTCGATGTTGCCGTCGCACAGCTGCTGGCCGGCGGTCACGAAGTCGCCCTCGTGGACCTTCAAGTGTTTGCCCTGCGGTATCTCGTACTCCTTGGCCTGGTGCTCGCCCGCGACGACGACCTTACGCTTCCCCTTCTTGGTTCCCTTTATCTCTACGTGGCCGTCGATCTCGGCGATGATGGCCGGGTTCTTGGGCCGCCGCGCCTCGAACAATTCGGCGACGCGCGGCAGGCCGCCGGTGATGTCGCGCGTTTTGCCGATCTCGCGCGGCAGCTTCACCAGCAAGTAGCCGGCTTCGACCTTCTCGCCCTCGTGGGCGTTGAGGTAGCCGCCGAAGGGCACGGCATACTCGATATTTTTCCCGGCGGTGCGGACCACGATGTGAGGGTCGAGGTCCTTGCGCCGCGTCCCGCCCACGACGACGCGCTGGATAAGGCCCGCGGCGTCGACCTCCTCGCGCAGCGTCACGCCGTCGATGATGTCGCGGAATTCCACCTTCCCGGCGACGTCCGCGAGAATCGGCTCGCTGTAGGGGTCCCACTCATATACGATATCGCCGCGTTCGAGGACCTGGCCGTCTTCGACCTTCAACAACGCGCCGTACGGCACCGTGTATTTGATGCGGTCCCGGCCCTCCTCGTCGACGATGACGAGTTCGGTATTGCGGGACAGCACGATCGTGGAACCGTCCGCCCGCTCGACCTTGCGCAGGCGATCGAAGCGCGCCTTGCCCGCGACCTTGGCCGCGATCCGCGACTGCTCGACGATGCGGCTCGCCGTCCCGCCGACGTGGAAGGTCCGCAACGTGAGCTGCGTCCCCGGCTCGCCGATAGACTGGGCGGCGATCACGCCCACCGCCTCTCCCCCGTTCACGAGCTTGCCGGTCGCGAGGTTCTTTCCGTAACACAGCGTACACACGCCCCGGCGCGACTCGCACGTCAGCACGGAACGGATCTTGGCCGACGTCACGTTCGACATCTCGATCTTCTCGGCTTCCCCCTCGTCGATGAGCTGGTTGGCCGCGACGATAAGCTCGCCCGTAACCGGGTCGTACACGTCCTCCAACGCCACGCGGCCCAGGACGCGGTCTCCCAGCGACTCGATTACCTCCTCGCCCTCTTTCAACGGCGTCATCTCGATGCCCAGGAGCGTGTGGCAGTCACCTTCCGTAACTATCAGGTCGTGCGCCGCGTCCACCAAACGGCGCGTGAGGTAACCGGCGTCGGCGGTCTTGAGCGCGGTGTCGGCCAGGCCCTTCCGGCCGCCGTGCGTCGAGATGAAGTACTCCAGAACCGACAGCCCCTCGCGGAAGTTGGAGAGAATGGGCTGTTCGATAATTTCGCCGATGCGGCCCGTGATCTTCTTCTGCGGTTTGGCCATAAGGCCCCGCAGGCCGCAGAGCTGCCGGATCTGGTTCTGCGAGCCGCGGGCGCCCGAGTCGGCCATAATGAAGACCGGGTTGAATCCCTTGGCGTCCTTCGCCAATCGATCGAAAACCAGCTCGCCCAGGACGTCGGTCATCCGCGTCCAGGCGTCGATAACCATGTTGTACCGCTCGCCGTAGGTGATCGCCTGCTGCTTGTAAAGCCGGTCGATCTTCTCGACCTCGCCCTTGGTCTCTTCAATAAGCGCCACCTTCTCGGGCGGGATGACGAGGTCGTCGACGCCGAAAGTGACGCCCGCGAGCGTGGCGTGCAAGAACCCCAGCTCCTTGAGGTCGTCGAGCAACGTCACGGTGCGGGCGAGGCCGTAGTTTTTATACACTTCCGCGATTATGGCGCCCACCGTTTTCTTGTCCACGGTCTTATTGACGAATACGAAACCGTCGGGTAGGACTTCGTTGAAAAGGACCCGGCCCACGGTGGTATCGATGAGCTCGCCGTAAAGGCGCACTTTGACCTTGGCGTACCGCCCCACTTCGCCCAGCTCGTAGGCCAGGATTGCCTCGTCGGGGTCGGCGAAGGCCTTACCCTCGCCCTTCTCGCCGTCCTTGGGCTTGGTGAGGGCGTAGCACCCGAGGACGATATCCTGCGTCGGCGTGGCGACCGGTTTGCCGTGGGCCGGCGAGAGGATGTTGCGGGTGCTGGCCATGAGGAGCTTGGCCTCCAGCTGGGCCTCGGGCGAGATGGGCACGTGGACCGCCATCTGGTCGCCGTCGAAGTCGGCGTTGAAGGCGGTGCACACCAGCGGATGTATCCGGATGGCGGACCCCTCCACCAGGACCGGCTTGAACGCCTGGATACCCAACCGGTGCAGCGTCGGCGCGCGGTTGAGCATTACCGGGTAGTCGCGGATGACTTCCTCGAGGATGTCCCACACCTCGGGTTTCACCTGTTCGACGAGCCGCTTGGCGCTCTTGATCGTGTGGACGAAGCCGTGCTCCTCGAGCTTCTGGATGATGAACGGCTTGAAGAGCTCCAGCGCCATCTTCTTGGGAATGCCGCACTCGTGGAGCTTCAGTTCGGGGCCGACGACGATGACCGCGCGGCCGGAGTAATCGACCCGCTTGCCCAGCAGGTTCTGGCGGAAGCGCCCCAACTTGCCCTTCAGGTTATCGGAGAGCGACTTGAGCGGCCTGTTGTTTACGCCCCGGACGGCGTAGCCGCGCCGGCCGTTGTCCAGGAGCGCGTCCACCGACTCCTGGAGCATCCGCTTCTCGTTGCGCAGGATAACGTCCGGCGCCTTGAGCTCGATTAGCTTGCGGAGGCGGTTATTGCGGTTTATCACGGTCCGGTAGAGGTCGTTGAGGTCCGAGGTGGCGAACCGCCCTCCGTCGAGCGGCACCAGCGGCCTCAGGTCCGGCGGCAGCACCGGGAGCACTTCCAGTATCATCCACTCCGGCCGGTTCCCCGATTTCCGCAGGGCCTC
>DATKXQ010000073.1:0-3611 GCA_035528975.1 bacterium | reverse complement strand
CCGCCGCTCGTCACCGCCACCAGCGACGCGCCGCGGGCCAGCGCCTCCTCCGTCGCGGTGAGGGTCTCGAGCGTATCGCCGGAGTACGAGACGGCCACGACGACGGCCCGCTCGTCCACCCAGGCCGGCGCGTGGTACTCGCGCACCACGACCAGCGGCACCGCCAGCCGCGCATCCAGGTATGCCCCGAGAACGCGGCCCACGACGCCCGAGCCGCCCATTCCCAGGATCGCGACCCGGGCCAGGCCCTCGTGGCGCCCCGGCGCGGCCACTTCCTCGCCTAAGCCCTCGCCGGCCTCCAACAGCTCCGGCAGCTCGCGCACCAGCGCGCCCGCGTCGTCGACGTCGACGTCCCGGTACCGCGCCGGCCGGTCCAGTATCGATTCCGCGCTCATCAGACCTTCCTCGCTACAAACCCAGCAAGTAGTTCACTTTCAAGAAAACGATCTGGTCGAGCAGGCGCCGGCCGAGCTCGTCGCGCAAACGGTCCCGGTAGAGCCGCTTCTCGTTGTAGACGAGGTACACGTGGCTCCCCTTGGCGAACTCGTAGGACAGGAGGGCGTTGGTCGCGTAGTGGCCGAGGTCGCTCGACGACTGGACGAAGAGCCGCGCCGCGAGCTCGTCCGTTATGTTCAACTCGCCGTGGATGCGGTTTATTATGAACTCGTAGCGGTCCCGCACCCGCTCCTTCGACTCGTTGTAGTAATAAGCTTGCAGCGTCTCGTAGTCGACGTCGTAGGCGAGCGTGAGGCGGGAGAACGGGTTGAAAGAGAAGCCGCCGCCCCAATAGTTCAGGTCGTACCCGAAGTGCTTTCCCCATTCGTAGAAAGCGAAAACCGACGACCATTCCTCCTGGTTATAGCCGACCGTGGCGGCGTAGTAGCGGTTCTCGAAGTTGAGGCGCGCCGGCGCGGCGTAGGGGGGGCGGACGGGGGGCGGGTCGAAGAGGATCTTCACGATCTCGGACCGGAAGTTGCCCTCCGCCAGGGCGCGGAGCGTCAACTTATTTTCGAAATAAACGCCGACCTCGCCGGCGACGCCCTCCCGCTGCAGCCGCTGGTCGTCGGAGCCGAAGGGCGTCTTCACCAGAGCGCCGTGGTTGAGGTAGTGTTCGCCCTCCACGTTCCAGTTCAACTTCTTTACGCCCCAGGTGTAGAGCCAGAGGTCGTAGTCGGCCCAGGCCCAATAGCCCTTGACGTCGTCGTACGGGACGTAGCCGGTCTTGAGGACGTCGAGGCGCTCGCCGAGGTCGGTGTAGCCGGCGCCCAGCGACAGGCCGGAGGTGTAGCGCGTCAGGCCGAGGTCGAAGCCGTTCTCGGCGAGGCCGGTCTTGTCGTCGAGGACGCGCAGGAACTGGCCGGCGAAGATGACCTCGTCGTTGAAGGAGACCGCGGCGTCCGCGCTCACGGCGTCGTTGCGGCGCCAGCTCTCGCCGGTCCGCCGCACGCCCAGGAGCCCCAGCGACGCGTACTTCGTTATGTCCTGCTTGACGCGGGCCACGGTGTAGTTGAATTCGTGCGGGCCGCCGGGGTTCTCCGGGTCCTCCAAATATTCCTTGGCGTCGAGGCTCAGCGCGTAGAGGTGGGTGGGGCCCGCGCGGCCTATGAACTTGCCGCCGTAATCGATGTCGCCGATGCGGCGGCTGTAGAACGCCTGTATCGGGGTATCGAAATATTCCTGGCCGTCGAGGAAGAAGGGCCTCTTCTCGGGGTAGAACAGCTCCTCGTCGGTGAGGTTGATGCGATACGGGTCGGCCTCCACCTGGGCGAAGTCCGGCCGGTACGTGCCAACGACGCTCATCGACGGCAAGAACCGACACGCGACGTCCAGGCCCTCCTTGTGGTCGAAGACCTCGTCCTCGTTCTTGGCCAGGTCGCGGTACGAGCCCGAGACGTACGGCCGGACGTCGACGACGGGCCGCTTCCCGAGGCGGGGCGGCGCCTCCATCGTCCCGAAGAGCGAGACGCGGAGCAGGTTCTCGCCCGTATCCCGCCACACCGTCTGGTCGCCGGAGCGCTTGTGGAAGCGGACGAAGTTCACCCCCCACTCGTCGTTGAACATGCCGAAGCGCAGCGTCCGGAACGGGATCTTCATCTCGACGGTCCAGGCGTCGTGGCCTATATCCGTCGCCGAGTACCACACGCCGTCCCAGTTCCGGTTCTCGACCTCGCCCTCCTCGGAGAAGTAGCCGTCCATCTGCGTGTTCAGGGGGTTGACGGCGAAGTAGTACGCGGACTTGCGGTCGTGGAAGGTGTCGAGGAAGACCTCGAACATGTCGTCGTACCAGAGGTTGGCGTCGCGGATGAGGACCCGACCCACGACGCGGTCGGGGCTCGTCACCTCGCACCGGGCACCGATATATAGGTATTCTTCGTCGTAGGCGACGTAGACGGTGGTCTGCTCCTCGGCCCACCGCAGGAACGGCAGGCCGCGGTAGGCGAAACCGGAGGCCGTCGCGGTGGGACGCCGCGCGGCCTCGCGCCAGCAGCGGTCGTCCAGGACGCCGTCGACGCGGGGCGCGACGTCGGCGTAGACCGGCGCGAGGTGCCCCTCGGGGATGGGAAAGGCCTCGACGCTCTGGCCTTCGGCGCCGGGGCCGTCGACCGTGGCCTGCTCGCCGGAGGCGCCGGCCGCGGCCATAAAAAAAAGCGCGGCCGCGAACGCGAGAGCCGACCCCGAACGACGGAATTCATACGCGGTAGTTTTCGACATTTCTCATAAATAATATCACACGCCCCGAAACGCGGCAAGTCAATTTGGCTCGATATTAAAGGAAAAGCCGCCCCGGGGGGCGGCCTTATTGCGGGATTTGACCATTCGTTCCGTTTGGTCTTACGGTTCATAATGGAGTATAGTTTTCCCGTCTCCTACCGCCCACGCGTCGTTCTCGTCGAGCGTGAAGACGTCAAACAGCGTCCCGGTGCGGGTTTCCGGCGGCGGCCTCTTAACGTGCCACCACCGCTCGCCGTCCCACCGGAACGTTTGTTGGCCTACGGCCCAGCCGTTATTAGGCCCCGAAAAGTGGACGGCGTTTATATAGTCCTTTATACCTTCGTCCCAAGGGGGCCCCAGGTAGTAACCCCATTTCCCTTCCTTATACTCCATAATATTGCTTTGGTCGACCGCCTTAGCGCCGGAACCCGCGGCCCAACCGTGGTCCGGGCTCGTGAACCATAGGCCGTATAATTCTATTCCCCACGGGTCGTCGTGGACCCTCGTCCACGTCTGGCCGTCGTAGTGGTATATCCGTTCGCTACTTTTGGAAACGGCCCAACCTTCCTGGGGTGAGTTAATAAAAATATCCGCCACCGCGTAAATCGCCGTTTCATAAACCCAATTCGAACCGTCCCACTTCGCGATACCGTCGCCGCCCAACCAGCCACGGTTCTCGTCCAAAAAGAATATGCAATATACATAATCCATAGGCAAACTTTGCGGAACGCGTCTCCATACCTTGCCGTCCCAATGAAGGATTACTACTTTACCTTCGCTAGCCGTTCCTTCGCCGCCCGCAACCCAGCCGTCGTTCTCATTTAAAAAATATACGTCGTAACATGAAGCCAGGTTGTTCGGAGGCGTCGGTACTAGTTCGTAGTCTTTTTTCCAACTAA
>DATKXQ010000072.1:0-2186 GCA_035528975.1 bacterium | reverse complement strand
CGCCGGCTATAAGAACCTTCGCCCGTCGCATCGGCGCCGATTATAAAACAGGGAGCTCACGGCCGCCATAAAGAAAAACCGGCCTCCGGCCGGCCTTTTCATCCCCACCCCCCCGTTGACCTCCGCGCCGCCCTCGGTTATAATCGCCCTCGAATCCAACGCGCGACAACAAATCCCAAGGAGGGACCGATGTCGAGATATATCGCAATCGCGCTGGCGTGCGCGACGGCGGCCTTCGCCGCCTGGCAGACGCCCGTCAACCTCGGCGCCGTCGTCAATTCCGCGTACGGCGACTGGTACCCGGTCGTGACGCCCGACGGCGCGTATATGTTCTTCGTTTCGACGCGGCCCGGCGGCTACGGCGGCGGCGACATCTGGTGCTCCGCGAACGTGGCCGGCGAGTGGCAGGCCCCCGTCAACTGCGGCGCCAACGTCAACACCGCCGGCCTCGATACCGGCATCGCGTTGACCTCCACCGGCTCCAATCTCTACTTCGCCTCCGACGCCGCCGGAACGTTCGGCGACCTGGACGTGTGGGCGGCCCCGGTGAACGGCGGCGAGCTCGGCACCAAAATCCACCTCCCCTCGCCCGTCAACTCGGTTTACCGGGAATGCTGCCCGGTCATCAGCGCCAACGGCCGCGACCTCTATTTCTCCTGCGAGAAGCCGGGTGGCGCCGGCGGCCACGACATGTACGTCTCGAGTTGGACCGGGAGCGGCTGGGGCGAGCCGGTATCGTTGGGCGCGCCGAACAGCGCCTACCACGAGTGCCCGCGCTGGATCTCGGACGACGGCCGCACGCTGGCCTTCCTGTCCTGGCGGCCGATCGGCGAGGGCGGTTGCGACCTCTGGTATTCTACCAAGACGGGCGCGAGCTGGGGCGAGGCCGTCAACTTCGGCTCTCCCATCAACTCCTCCGGCAACGAGTTCGGGCCGTGGTTCCACTGTAATCACGGCCGGATGAACGGCGTTATCTACTTCGGCTCGACACGCGAGGGCGGCCTGGGCGACTACGACATCTGGCGCGCGGTCGATACCGAATTCCCCGCGGTGGCGCCGAGCTCGACGGGCCGCGTGAAAGCGTTGTTCCGTTAGGGCCGCGGCCCCGCATAAATTTCAGCCGGCCTCCGGGCCGGCTTTTCCCTTGCGCCCGGTTATTGACCTCCGCGCCCCCCTCGGTTATAATCGCCCCGTTACTCAACTTCCCGCCAACCGCCTCCCAAGGGGGGAACGATGTTAAAGCACATTAGCTTAGCCGCGGCGTTGGCCCTGGGCGCCGCTTCGGCCTTCGCCGCCTGGCAGACGCCCGTCAACATGGGCGCTACGCTGAACACCGCTTACAACGAGTGGTACCCCTTCGTCTCCCGCGGCGGCTTTTACATGATATTCGTCTCCGACCGCCCCGGCGGCCGCGGCGGCATGGACCTCTGGCGCGCCGGTTACGCCGGCGGCTCGTGGCAAACGCCCGTCAACCTCGGCGATTTCGTCAACTCCGGCTCCAACGACTCCGTGCCGTTTCTGGCCGCGAACGACACTCGCCTCTATTTCGTCTCGGACGCGCCGGGCGGCTACGGCTCGTTCGACGTATGGTGGTGCCCCGTGAGCGGCGGCATGCCCACCTCGGACAAGGTCAACCTCGGCCCGCCCGTCAACACCGCCTACCTCGATTGTTGACCGGTCCTCACGAGCGACGGCCAGACGCTCTACATTTGTTCAACCCGGCCGGGAGGTTCCGGCGGCGACGACATATGGGTCTCGCGCAAATCGGGCGGCGCGTGGCAGACGCCCGTGAACCTCGGCGGCGTCGTCAACAGCTCCGGGAACGAGCTCCCGCGGTGGATATCGGACGACGGCCGGACGCTGCTCTTCAACTCCGACCGCGCCGGCGGCCAGGGCGGCGTCGACATGTGGTACACCGTTTACGAGGGGGACGCGTGGCAGGCCCCGGTCAACCTGGGCCCGGCGGTCAACTCCGCGGCGACGGAACTGGGCGCCTCGTTCAAGTGCAACGCCGGCGCGATGGGCGGATTTATCTTCTTCGGCTCGGGCCGGGAGGGCGGCCGCGGCGGCTGGGACCTGTGGCAATCCACCGACGACGCCTACCGCGACGTCGAGCCGGCGTCGTTCGGCCGGATGAAAGCGGTGTTCGAGTAAGTCGGAATTTATCGACTAAATAAAAACGGCGG
>DATKXQ010000071.1:0-4540 GCA_035528975.1 bacterium | reverse complement strand
CGCCAAGGTGGACTTGAAGTACAAGTGGGCGCAACTTATGGCCATCGCCTCGCGCGAGAAGGGTCAGACGGAGAAGGCCACCTTCTCCGGCGGCACCGAGCTCACGAGCATGACGGTCCCGGATACCGGCTACACGCGGCGGAAGTTTTTCCTCCTGAACACGTACTACGACCAAAAGAGTAAAACCTATTTCGAAGACAACCGCAAGATATACACCGACGACGCCGGCGGCCCCAAAGTCGAGGTCTTTTTGTATACGCCGGGGACGTTCCCCCAGGGGGAAACGCAGGTGTGGTTGAACGCCTACGAATTCGACGACCACAAGCGCGACAACGAGGTACCCATCGGTAAAAAATATATCAATAAGGATCTGCTAATACCCGAAGCTTGCGTACGGCTCGCGCGGGGCACGGAGTACGACGTCGACGTCGACACCGGCGTCCTGTCGCTCAAGACGCCGATGGCCGAAAGCCAGCGACTCGCCGTCGCGTACGTCACGGCCGACGAGGGCAACAGCGCGAAATCGAAAATCGGCTACAAAGAAACCGCCGGCGGGTACGAGCTCGACTACTACGAACCCGGCGGCGACGTGTGGGAATTCAGAGTGCCGCTGAAGTGCATCAAAAACGACGAGGACGGCAAAGCCCTCCAGCGCTACGAGCGCAAGAACTACTACTACCTCGGCAGCACGAACGTCGAGAGCACGACCCTCGTCGTCAAGGTCCTGGACCTCAACGACTCCGAGAACGACCCCGCGCCAGAGCACGCCGGCAAGACGTACCTCTACACGCTGGGGCTGGACCGCACCAAGGACGGCCGCGTCGACAGCGAGTTCCTCGACAAGACCAAAAGCTACATTATGGTCCCCGACGTCGCGTACAACGCCGAGAACGATACGTTCACGCGGCGCGACCGACAGAACACCGGCTACCTCGACAACCTGCCCTTCGACTACGACGGTAGCGGCACCGTTGAGAAAAGGGACGCCTACAAACCCGAAATCGAAAGCAAGCGCAAGTTCTACTTCGAATACAAGTCGCTCAAGCCGTCGTACTTCCTGCACCCGAACGTCATCCCCGGCTCGGAGACGGTGAAGCTCAACGGCCGCGTCCTGGTGCCCAACCAGGACTACTGGCTCGACTACGACTCCGGCTTTCTGGAGATCCTCACCGAGGACGCCGACGACCCGACGGCGCTGCTGGAAGTAACGTACGAGTACAAGCCGCTCTTCACGCTCCTCGCCAAGTCCCTCGTCGGCGGCCGGTTCCAGCTGGGCCCCGACGACGACCGCTACCTCGGGACGACCCTCGTCGCCGAGTTCACCTCCAAACCGCCGGGGGACGAAATCCCCAAGCTGGAGGAGGCGCCCGTAAACCACTACGTCTTCGACGCCGACGCCAGGTACCGCTTCTACCCGGAGTTCATGACGAAGCTCGCCGACGCCGTCCCCGGCGCCCACACGGTGGAGGGCTCCACCTTCGACTTGTCGGCGGAGTTCGCCCGCTCCTTAAAAAACGTCAACACCGTGGGCCAGGCGCTGGTCGACGACATGGAGGGCGCCCGCCAGCTCTCGACGCTGCCGATGAGAGAAGAGGCGTGGAAGCACTCCAGCGCGCCGGTCGCCGAAGGCATCGACCAGTCGAACCGCGGCGGCCACCTCCTGAGGTTGGAGCCGGAACCGAAGCACTTCCTCAGCGAGGTGGACCCCGATTGGCCCAACGACATGCTCGAGCTCCTCGTCGTAACCGCCCTCCCCAACGACCCGGAGGGGAACACCGAGAAACCTTACAAGTGGGGCGCCATCCACCACATCCTCTCGACCACCGGCCTCGACTTCACGGAGACCCGCTACGAGTACGTCGAGATAATGTTGAACCTCAACAACCTGTCCTCCCGGGCCGACGACGACGTAAAAAGCGGCGTCCTGCACGTCGACGTCGGCACGATTAGCGAGGACGCCGACGCCAACCAGATCCTGGGCACGGAAGTGCTCGACGATAACGGCCGCCTCCTCCCGGATTTCGACAACGGGTACTACTTTGACAATACCGCCGGCCAGGAAAAGGGAGGCGGGAAGTCCCCCGACCCGCCAGGTAAATTTTACGCCCACATCGACCATAGGAATAAACTCGATACGGAGGACAACAACGCCAACCGCGTCCTGGACGTCGACGACGCCTACTACACGTACGAGATCGACCTCGGCGAGGTCCTCGACAACTCGTATCCGTACGTCGTGCGGGGGCCGGCATCCAAGGACCCGAAGAACCCGCTCGAGCCCGGGTGGTACATCCTGCGCCTCCCGCTGGCCTTCGACGCGGCCGAGACGGAGGGCACTCTCGACCCCGACCCGACCAAGATCCGGGTGTTCCGGCTGTGGCTCGAGGCCGAGACGAAAGACGACTTCCCCCAGGGCTCGTCGGTAATCCTGGGGACCGTATCGTTCGCGGCGATGCGGTGGGAAGAGCCGGTCCTCAAGCCGAACAAGGGCCTCAACCAGATGAAGGTCTCCACCAAGGACAGCCGCCACGACGGCGACTACGTCCCGCACCGGCCCGTCGAGGACCCGGAGACCAGGACCATCGAGCGCGAGCAGGCGCTCGTCCTCGAGTACATCCTCACGGACTGGGACGACGTGGGCGTCGTTGGAGTAGACAGCCCCGGGGAGAAATCTGTGGGTGCGCGGATATGGGGCGCCGGCAACAACCGCTACGACACCGAGGACACGAACCACGACGGCGTCCTCGACCCGGGCGAAGACGTGGGCGTGGGGCCCTACCACGTCGGCGCCGGCAACGGCCGCCTGGACGAGGAGCCCGCGCCCGAGGGTTCCACGCGCTACACCAGTTACGCCGCGCAGGACTTCTCGCGCTACCGCCGCCTCCAGTTCTGGTACTACAACCGCACGCCGCACGACGCCAGCCGCGTAGACTCGCGCAACGACATCGTCTTTTTGCGCTTCGGCGCCGACGAGGACAACTACTACGAGTACTCCGTCCAGATGAGCGGCGACAAACGATGGACGGCCGTCGACGTCGACCTCGAGCGCCTCATGGCGATACACGCCAAAGGCCAGCCCTTCGTGGAGCGCGACGAGGCCATCGTGCACGAGCACTACCGCATCGTGGGCGACCCGTCGCTCCTCAACGTCGTCGAGGTCCGGATGGGGACGCGGACGAAGGTCCCGGAGGACGGCGGCTCGGGCGGCTTCCTCGCCTTCCGCGAGGTCTGGATAAACGACATCATGCTGCTGGAGCCCGAGGTCCAGATCGGGAGGGCGATGCGCGCCGGCACCTCGCTCGATTTCGGCAACTTCGTGAAGGTGAACGCGGCCTTCCGCAACGTCGGCGCCGGCTTCGAGGAGATAGGGACGACGTCCGCGGCCCGCTCCACCACGACCAGCGAGAACGCCGACGCCACCGTCGAGCTCTCCAAGTTCATGCCCGACCTCTGGAACGTCCGCCTGCCCGTCTCCGGCTCCGCCAGCAAATCCGAGACGATAACCGAGGAGAAATACGACCCCAAACAATCCATCTACAGTCAGGGTAAGACTATCGGCGTATCGCGGCGGGCCGGCATCGCGTTCAGCAAATACAAGCTGCCGAGCCTCGACTTCGACTTCCGGAACTCCGATTCCGTCAACTACAAGTACGCCCGCGTCTACGAGGCGGATACGTACAGCGGCGGCGCCGACTACGACATCTATCCCCGCCGGCGCTTCCTGCCGGTGAACGCCCGCACCGACTTCGACCGCCAATACACCAAAACCAGCTACAACGAGAAGGGGAAGGAGTCTTCCGGCACGGACTGGGTTTCGGACGACAGCCGCAGCTCGGTGAAGTTCGAACCCCTCGAAGATCTGGAGTTAACGCCCTCGTACGACTACGGCTACACCTGGGACCGCAAGACGGGGACGGAAGAGGCGTTCGACGAAAGCTACGGCCTGCGGGTCAACTATTTCCGCGTCAAGGGTCTGAGGCCCGGCACGTCGTATACGAGCAGCTACCGCGAAGACGTCCAGGTGGGCGCGGAGGAGGGAGGCGGCGAATCGCCCGGCGAAGACCGCGGCCCGAACTTAGGCGAGCGCCAGACGCTGGACCTCTCGCTCTCCAACTCCTACAACGTCAGCGTGCCCATAGACGTGGGGAAATTGACCGACGAGCGCGCGCGCGGCATAAACAAGTGGTCCATCACGCCCAGCTACGACCTCGTCCGCTCGTCGAGCTACACCGACGTGGCGGCCCGGGCGCCCTACCGTTACCGCACGGGTTGGGAGTCCGTACTGCAGGACTTCGCCGGGACGCCGAACTTCGTGAACTCCCGCCGCCGCTACAGCATTACGGTCAACAACCGCCTCAACCCGCTCGAGCTCCTGGGCTACCGCACGGGGACGAAGTGGGAAAACTGGGACTTCATCCAGACGGACTTCGACTACTCCTACTCCAACGAGCTCTCGAACACCACCGGTTTGCCCTCGCGCACCATAAGCACCACCTTCCCGGACGTTACGTGCCAGCTCTACGGCACCAAGAACTTCCCC
>DATKXQ010000070.1:0-4361 GCA_035528975.1 bacterium | reverse complement strand
CTTTCCCCGTCGCGGCGTTGATCGCGCTGGCGGCGTTATTGTTTTACGAGGTGGCGGCGCGCCGGCGGGCCCGGGCGGCCGTCGCGTTTTTCGTCGTATTGTTTCTGATATGCGGGACGCGGCACATTTTCCAACCCGCGTACTACCTCCACGTCGCCGGGGCGCTGGTAGTGTTTTGCGCGCGCAATCGGAAGAAGATAATTATCGCCGCGGGTTTTCCGTTCCTGTTGCTCGTTTCGATTTACGTTAAGAACTACGTCGTCTTCGGCCAGTTCACGGCGAGCACGTGGGCCGGCATGTACTTTATCCAGATGACGGGATACTTCCTGACGCCCGAGGAGCGGGAATCGCTGGAGGCCGCCGGCAAGATTTCGCCGGTTACGGCGCCGCCGGGGCACTCGGAGTTAAGCCGCTACCCGGCGTCGTACGCGGAGGTGACGCGGCTCGAGGGCGTCGAAGCGCTGACGCAGGTGCACAAATCGACGGGGCCTCCCAATTACAATCACTTGGCGTACGTCGCCATCTCCGAGCAATATTGGAAGGACTCGTGGGCCGTAATGCGGTATCGGCCGCAGGCGTATCTGAGGGCGCTAACGAGGTCGTGGTTCATATACTTCAAGTCTACGAGCGATTACGCGAGCGGGATCTATTTCCTGGATGAGACGGGAAACCTCACCCGGGTTTCGGCAATAAGTAATATCTACGACCATATATTTTACGGGAGGTATTACTTCGGCCCCATTCTGATGCGTCTCCTCGCGCTCGCGGGCGTCAAAGCGGCGGACTGCGCCGTATACCCGTATCTTATAATCTGGCTGCCGCTTTTGTTTTACTACGGCGCGCGGCTGGCGTTGAAGAAGGACGCCGCGGCCGCCGCCGGCCTGACGGCCGCGCAGCGCCTTACGCTGTCGTTCATTTGTTTCAACGTATTGTACGTGGCGCTGGGAGCCGGGCTGCTTACCTGGGCGGAGAGCAACCGCATGCGCTTCCTGTCGGACCCGCTGTCCGCGGCGCTGGCGGGCGTGTTCGTCCAGCATTTCATAATACGGAACGTGCGGCTCTCGTTAAGGGGCGGGAAATAACTGTAAAGCGCTGCCGCGTTCGGCGGTAGCCCGGTAAACCAAAGAAAACGCCGCTTTGAGTGCGGCGTTTCGCGCATTTTAGCGCAAATTTGACTTTTGGGCGTCAATCGGCTATATTATAAAAGAGGTGGTATATATGAAGAAGACTGCGCGCTGGGTCGCGTTTTTATCCGTAGTAGCATTTACCGCGGCGTACGGCGGGTGGCATATGTGGGGTATGTTGGGCCCGCACCTCAACGACGTCGACATGTTGTCCGCGAGCTACGGTTGGGTCGTAGGCGCGGGAGGTGTTATCTACCGTTACGACGGCTCGTCCTGGCGTTCGGTGCCGTCGCCCACGACGAACGATTTGAACGCCGTTAAAGTGTTGTCGACGTCGGCGGCGTGGGCGGTGGGCCACCACGGTACGACCATACGGTGGAACGGTACGAGCTGGCAGAACGTTAACACCGGCATCGATAATCACCTCTACGCCACGGATTTCGTGACGGCCGGCGCCGGTTGGACCGGCGGCCGCAACGGCGTCCTCTTGCGCTACGCGAGCGGTAACTGGTCGGCGGCGACCAGCCCCACGAGCCGGCATATCCGGGGCTTGGATATGTTGGCGGCCAACGACGGGTGGCTCGTCGGGAACGCCGGTTCGATTTACCGGTATAACGGCTCGAGCTGGGTAAGTCAAACGTCGCCCACGGCTCGCGACTTCAACGACGTAGCCATGTACAGCCCTACCGTGGGCTACGCGGTAGGGGCGTACGAGACGATATGCCGGTACAACGGCACGCGGTGGACGATAGTGAACCAGGGCCCGGTTATCACGCCGCTCAACGCCGTTTGCGTTATCGGCCCCAACGACGTTTGGGCGGTAGGGGCGCAGGGCCTGGCGTTGCACTATGACGGCAGCTATTGGGTCCCGGGGTCGACGCCGACTACGCTGGAACTGCGGGGCGTAGATTTCGCGGATTCGCTGAACGGATGGGCCGTGGGAGAGGGCGGTTGCATCTTGCGCTACCAGAGCGAGACGGCCGTAAAGCCGGCCTCCGTGGGACGAGTAAAGGCGTTATTCATGTAACCGGAGATGCGTTGCGACCGGCCCTGCGGGGCCGGTTTTTTATTTCGCCGGATTAAGTCTAGCGTCGGTTAGAGAGGACGTTATTCCGTTTCTTCCCTTCCTCGGTTCCTCAGTTTGAGCCGCAGGCCGTTAAGGCACAGGAGGAGAAACGCGGCGGCGGCGAGCGAGCCGAAATAGTCGAAACCTCCCGCGCGGGCCGGCGCGGCCGCCGCGACCTCGGCGGTTAGGCCGAAGCCGTCGTAAACGGCGTTGAGACCTATACCGCCGCCGATCGCGAAAATAACTATCGTAACGAGATAAATCGCGACGGACCGCCGGCCGAGGTACCTGGTGAGGACGGCCAGGCTGGCGGCGTTAGTCGCGGGCCCCGCGATGAGGAAGGCCAAAGCGGCGCCGGGGGATACGCCCTTCGCCACCAGGACCGCGGCGATGGGCGTTGCGGCCGTCGCGCATACGTATATCGGCGCCCCCAATATTACCAGCGCGACTATTTGGAGCGTATGCGACGATAGTCGTTCGGCGACGAAGGCCGGGGGGACGAGGGCCGCGAGCACGCCGGCCGCGAGGAAGCCCACGGGCAGGTACGCCGCCATATCCTCGAACATCTCGCCGAAGGCGTAGTTGAGGCCGGCGGCCAGGCGGCCCGCTATCCCCGGCGAACGCCGTTTCTCTTCGCCGTCGCCCTCGTCGCAGCCGCACGCGCACGCGTCGCCCTCCGCGGCCGGCGTCGCCGACGGCCGGCCGAACAGGACCTCCGCGATACCCGCGACGAAGGCCGTGACGAACGCCAACACCGGCCGCGCGAGCGTCATCGGCAGGTCCATGAGGGCGTACGTCGCGAGTATGGAGTCCGCCCCCGACTCGGGGGTGGATATCACGAAGGAGGTTACGGCGCCTTTGCCGGCGCCCTCGCGCCGCAGCGCCGCGGCCATGGGGACGACGCCGCACGAGCAGAGGGGCAACGGGACGCCTATGGCGGCCGCCCAGAACACGGAACGCACGTTCGCTTTTCCGAGGAGCTTTACGACCGCGCCGGTGGGGACGAAAGCCCGCACCGCGCCCGCGAGGAAGAAACCCGCCAGCATATACGGCGCGGCGTCGCGCAAGAGCTCCCAGCTCGAGGCGATTACGTGAAATAGGAAGGACATGTCAACGTCGACCGATATAGTACCATATTGGTCATAAAAGCGGAACCGGGAAAGGCCCCGGCTCGGCGGGACTTGGGCTGGGGGAGCGCGGGCGGGTCGTGCGCGACGGCGCGGCCGGGGGCGGCTACAGGCCGCGCGGAGCACTGCACCGGGCGCAACTTTCGCGGGTGAAACTCCCGGCCGTGACGGAGACCGCGTCGAAGTAGAACGGAGAGGTGGCGTTTATTTGGGCCGCCAGCGTGAAGGGAACGTCGCTGACGAAGCGCAGGCGGCAGGGTTTGTATTCTCCGGGGACGAGGACGTTTTTTTCGCGCCGGTAGACGCTCACGCGCTCCGACTCTTCCGCCGATACCACGCTCGCCGAGATGGCGGCGTAGCACGGGTTGTCGGCGTCCGCCGGGCGGAGGAGGAAGGACAGGCAGTATTTACCGGGCGGGTATACGTAGTCGTTCCTGCGCGGGATGTACAGACCGCGGTCGATCAATTTCGCGCGGCCGTCGTGGGCGTCGGTGTCGGCGACGACCCGGCCGCCCGCCGACCAGCATTCCCATTCTTCTATGGTTCCGTACCAGGAGCGGAAGAGCTCGTCGTAGGAGTACCGCGACGGCCCCCGGGCGAAGTAGGCGTAATCGGCGGTGCACTCCGCCAGCCCCAGACCCCAGGCGGCCGCGTCCTCGAGGATCGCGGGCAAGTCCGCCGGCGCGTGGACGCGCCGGTTGAGCAGCATCACTTCCGGCGTCGCCGGGAGGTCGGCCTTGCGGGCGGCGCCGTAGTAATATATGTACCGGCGGTGGGCGAGGTGGGCCACGAAGGGGTCGTCGGCGCAGACGGGGACGCCGGCGGGGACGCGGTTCGCCGCGCCGGCGAGCGCCTTTTCGTGTTGCGAGGGGAAGGCGGCGCCGAGCGTGGGTTCGTAGTACGGCCGGACCAGCGTTCCGATCAAGAGGACCTGGACGGCGACCGCGGCCAGGCTCCCGGCCGCGACGACGAACGAGCGACGCCGGCTCGGCGCTGGCCTGACGAGCCGCCGCGCGGCCACGGCCGCCGCGCCGAAGATAAAGG
>DATKXQ010000069.1:0-2508 GCA_035528975.1 bacterium | reverse complement strand
ACCGCGGCGGTGGCTCCGGCGCGCCGGCTACGCCGCGCTGGCGTTAGCGCCGGCGCTGCCCCTCGCGTTCAACTTCTCCTGGACCGACTACCGCCGCTACTTCTTCGCCGAAGACTACGGCGCCAACTTCCTCCGCACCATCGCCTACCGCGGCCTAAACATCATGTTCGAGCGCGGCTCCTTAGGAACCTTCGAGACCGCCTACCTTAAAAAGGTGGAGGGGTATCGCCCCGACCACGTCTTCGTCGACGCCACGGGCAGCGTATACCGCGAGTACGAGCTTTTCGCCGCGGGCCGCCTCGACTCGCGGGACCCGGTCGCGGCGCAGATGTGGGAGCAGGAGTTCGAACGCGGCATTCTGGCCTCCCCGGCACAGCGCTACGTTTACTACAGCATATTCCGCGAGGCGGTCGCGTCGTACGGCTACGCGCTGGAGCCGGCGGGGATGCTCTACCGGGTGACGAGGCCGCCGGTGAAGCCGCGGCCCGTCTCCGCCGTCTGGGAACGGTACGCCATGCGGGGCATCGCGGCGGTGGAGGCGAACCCCGCCACTTCCCGGAACATGGCGGAGGAGTGGGTCCGCGACGCCGCGTGTAAGTACCGGACGATGCTCGCGCGGGAATATTTCCTCGCGGGGGAAGAGGACAACGCCCTCGCGACGCTGGCGGCGGCAACGCCGGTGGCCCGGGGAATGACGGAATCGCTACTCGAGCTGGCCAACATCTACGTAATGTACGGCCATTTCGACAAAGCCCTAGCCATGTACGACCGGGCCCTCGACGCATTCCCCCGTAAAGGGGTCGGCGACGATTCCTTCCGGTACCACTACGCCCAGATATGGGCGAACCGGGGGATAGCGTACCTGTACCTGGGAGACGTGGACGCCGCGGAGGCCTCCTTCCGCGAGTCCATAGAGGCGTACCCCGAACAGCCGGACGTCAGGCGCATGATGCGCCGCGAAAATTTGGAACGCGCGGCCGAATCGCTGGCGGAACGAGAGGAAACGCGCTCCCCCGGCGAACCGGAATAAACCCTCGACGGGAAATGCGGTTGCCGAAACGCGGGAACCGTATTACACTCGTCCTGAGAACCCAAGGGCCTATGCGAAAAGACTTCAAAGAACGCGTTTTGCCTTTGGCCGTGGTGCTGTTGCTGGGCGCCCTGGCCCCCGCGGTATGGCTGGCGACCGTCGTCCCCGACGAGGGATTGAATTTCCCCTCGGACGACGCCTGGATCCACCAGGTCTTCGCCCGGAACCTCGCGCGCGAGGGACGGTTCGAGTACAACCCGGGCGAGAGGTCCGCCGGCGTAACGGGGCCGATGTGGACGATGCTGGTGAGCGAAACGCACTTCTTCCGGCTGCCGCCCCGCGCGGCGGGCGCAGTGCTGACCGCGGCCAGCCACGTCCTGTGGTGCGGCGCGATATACTGGCTCGTCCTGGGGATCTGGCCGGGCCGTTCGCGGTGGTGGGCGACGGCCGCGGCGGCGCTCTTCACGCTCTTCGGCCCGGCGGTTTGGTTTTCGGTGTCGGGTATGGAGACGTCGCTGTTCTTCGGCATGGCGACGTTGGCGGCGGCGGCGTTCGGCCGAAAGCGCCACGCCGTGGCGGGCTTCGCCGCGGCCGCGGCCGTGCCGCTGCGGCCCGAGGGAGGCTTGCTGGTAGCGCTCCTCTTCGGATGGTGGCTCGTCACCCTCCTGCGCGAGAAGCGGCGGCCCAGCGCCGGCGAGCTCGTCGGCTACGTCCTGATGCCGCTGATGATAGACCTGCCGTTCGTAGTGCACAATTGGGTAGTTACCGGCGTTCCGTTCCCCACGACGTACTTCGGCCGCCACTGGCTCTACCTGGGCACGGTGACGCCCGAAACCCGCCTCATCTGGACCGGGCCGCCGTCGCTGGCTTTCTACTGGTTCCGCTACCTCCACATCTGGATGCTGGGCCAGAGCGACCTGTCCAACGCCATGAAGATATTCACGGACCCCGCGGCCCTGAGTCAGATCGGCCTGTGGGGCGCCGTTATTTTGCTCATCCGTCGCCGCCTCCCCGCGGGCTTCGGCTTTTTCATAATCTGGGTCCTGCTC
This sequence comes from bacterium, assembly GCA_035528975.1. Taxonomy (GTDB): domain Bacteria; phylum RBG-13-66-14; class B26-G2; order WVWN01; family WVWN01; genus WVWN01. The sequence continues at coordinate 429 of DATKXQ010000069.1, read as the reverse complement.
CACAACCTCTTTTACGCGCTCCTCCTGCCCAATTTCGGAACGGCCGGCCGGTACGAGGGCTGCAACTTCGCGCTGTTCGCCGTCGCCATCGTCTTCGGCGCGCGCCTTATCCTCGGATGGGTAAAGGAAAAATATTTCAAGATAAGACCGTACGCGTTCCTGGCGGCGGCTTTCGTCTCGGCGGCGGGTTCTTACAACGTGTGGCGAATGATGTACGCCGACAATATCCACCACATGACGACGGTCCACGAGGCGGCCGGCAAATGGGTCGCGGAAAATCTTCCGCCGGGCACCCGCATCGCGGCCTTCGACATCGGCGTCTTCGGCTACTACGCCGACCATTACATAATCGACCTCGGCGGTCTTCTCGACCGCGACGCCGCGAAGTACCTCCGCGACAAAAACATGAGCGCCTATATCAAGGAAAAA
>DATKXQ010000068.1:0-2091 GCA_035528975.1 bacterium | reverse complement strand
TGGCCGCACACCACGGAGTTTAGGTATTTATCGCGCCAGGTATTCATTTCTCCGAGAACTCCGAAGGCGGCGCCACGACGTAGCTCTCGCCGGCGCGGATATCGACGCCGGGGAGGACGCGCACCTTGGGCCCTCAAGCGACGGCGGGGCTATCCCCCGCCGCAAAGTAGTAGTGCCGCCCGCCCCGGGGCGTCGCGGCGCAGGGTACGTCGCCGAGGGGTCTGTCGTGGGCGTCGGCCCAGGCGGCGAAGGTCCCGATACCCTCCGCGCCGTCGCAGTCGACGATGAGCAGGCCGGAGCGGCCGGCGGCGACGGCGACGTTGGCGGCGGGCTCCGCGGCCCACCACGTCAATATCTGCTCGGCGTCGGTCGTAGCGTCCTTGAGGCCGTGGGGCGTGATGGGCGCCTTGCCGCCCGGCGCGCAGGGAAAGACGTGCCAACCGCGTGCGGCGTACGCAAGGGCCGCGGCGAGGAGGGGGTTATCGGCGGCGGTTATGGCTGGTCCTCGTTCTTCTTGCGTGGTTTCGCGCCAATCATTAATCCAAAGACATGCGGCGCGAGGCGGCCAAGTGAAATTCTAAATTTTCCCGCTAACGTCCATACGCACCACCAGAAATTAAGCCAGTTGGGGAACCTCATCTTATCTCCCACGGTTTTCTCCTCGCCATCTTCCCACCAAGTACGATTGCGTCCCGTTGATGTTCCCGGGCCGGGATGCGGAAGTTCTCCGGCTCGGCGATGCCGGCGTGCTGGAGCTCGGCCAGGACGTCGGCGAACGTGTATCCGGCCGCGCCCCACTCCGCCGGCGTCACGCCGAGCGAGGGGATGCCGCAGCGCAGCAGCGCGGCCATAAGGCGTCGGCGGCACTTTATATTAATATCCATCGACGTTTTAATGCGGTTCTCGCCCACCTGGCCCTCGTGGCTCTTCCTTTGATACCACGGGGCGTGTTCTTCGACGACCGCGAGGGCGGGGTGGAGGGGCCCGGCCTTGTCGCGCGGCCAGCCGTCGCGGCCGTCGAGGATGTAGCCAACGCGGGCGGTGACGTCGGTCGCGTCTGCTACGGTAAATTGGCCGAAGCGCAGCAACGTCTCGCCGCGGTAAAAGGCGAACCCGGTCGTGCGGCCGGCGTCGAAGGCGATGATCGTGATGCCGTTATTGGGGGGCATTCTCCACCTCTGGGGGCGGGGGTTCGGGGTTATTCATTTTATACCATATTCCTTCCAAGTGTTTTTTAACGGGTATTTGCTCGTAAATCTCCTGCGTTATTTCCGCTATCACGTCTTCGGCGTCTTGATTTACCTCTTCCACGCTTGGCCCGCCTTCAGGATTCCGCGCAAGTTCCTCTTGGGCTCTACGGCAATAATTTTCCCACCACCGATAAAATTCCTTCTCGGCGTTTTCAATAAACTTATTAGCTTCGGGTTTCACCGTCTCCACCTCCTCCGCCTTCACGAGCGCCGCGAGCTTAAACCAATTACATCCGCTATGGCAACGTCCTTCGCGGCCGAGTTCGCATACGTTGCAATGAGGGTTTAAGCCTTCCCGCGCCGCGGCCTCCAGCGCCTTGACGCGGGCCTCCATAAGCTCGTATGCGTCGCAACCCGCCTTATGCATTTCTAACGTTTCGCGCTCTCCCGCTTGCCGGGCGGCGGCGAGGGCGGCGGCGAACAAATCTATGTCCGCCCTTACACCCTCATCGTTAGGCGCTCCCGGCCATATCTCGCGGTAAACTTTCTCCGCCGCTTCCGTATCGCCGGGGGGTACCTCCAGTTCCTCGACGCGCTTTGCGAGCGCCGCGACCGTATCCTTCAATATCGTGTTCTCGCGCACGGTTTGGGCCGGGTCGGCGTTCGTCTCGATGTCGTGAATGAACTTGCGTATCGGCTCCGGGAGTCCGTTTATATTCTCTGCGGTCGGCAACCAATTTTTCCACCTATCGGCCGCCGCTTCCAACTCCGCGCGGTTCCCACGGGCGGCGGAGAGGGCGTCGATAGGAACGAGTTGTTTTAATGCCGCCCGGCAAGCAGTATACTTATAGCAACCTGGCCCCTTTTCCTTGTTGGCCCGCTCGGCCTCTTTGATGTAATA
>DATKXQ010000067.1:0-4874 GCA_035528975.1 bacterium | reverse complement strand
GATCGCGGCTTTCGCGGGGAGCGCGGCGGACACCCGGGCGCGTTGCCTGATTTCGGGCGACGCGAGCCGCATAGACATGGAGGTGCGCGGCGGCCCGTACGCCCGGCTGCCGTTCACGGTCATCCTCTACGAGGAACAGCGCGACGGCGCGGCGCGCTACAAAGAGCTCGTCGGCGACTAACCCCGGTATACGCGGCGACAAGAAACCCCGCCTTTGGGACAGGCGGGGTTTGCGTACGGGTCGCGCTTTAGGGTGTCCGGGTAAAATAATAAACCCTTGCCTCGCCGGCCGGCGAGGCGTATTATGGGGAACGCACTAACCGCAAAAGGAGGCCGAGATGCTCGTTGAATTCGCTCTATATAAAATAATCCCCGGCAAGGAGGCGCAGGCGCTGGGGATACTGGAGGAGCAGGCCGCCGCCAAACGCGGCCTGGAGGGTTGCCGCGACGCCCGCGTCCTCTCCGCCTCGCGTTCCGTCGCCTCCCCCTCCACCGACCCCGAGCTCATCCTGACGCTGGCCGAGTTCGCCGACGCCGCGGCCTACGCCGCGTTCCGGGAGCTCGTCGCCGAGGATGAGAAGAAGGTCGGCAAGGCCGCCCTCGCCGGCCTGACCGCCGCCCCGCCGACGATAGGCGTCTTCGAGTAAGGCGGCACGCGATAATTTTTTCGACCGAATGCCGGGGTGACCGCCTTCGGGCGAAGCGTCCCCCGCATCGTAACGACGTAAAATAAAAAACCCGCCGGAAGGCGGGTTTGCGTATTCGGAAACGATTTCTATAAACGGGCGGCGGCCTTGTAGAATTCTTTTTTACGTATCCCTGACTGCCGGAATATACCCTTCAGCACCTCGCCCTGCGGGCTAAACTCGTCGTAAAAAGGTACGGTTACCACCCTCCTCCTCCCGCGGAAACTTTCGTGTTCGTATTGGGCGTGGTCCCCCTTCACCCGGTCCAATTTAAAACCGAAACCTTCCAATACGTTTACTCCGACTCTCCTTTTAAGGGGATGATGCCTCGGCAAACAGCGGCGCCCTCCTGTAGCCCTCCGGGTCGAATTGGATGCTGAACAACCATCCCCTTATAAAATTAACGGTCCTTATAATCAAATAGATTAACCAATATTTGAAGGGGGCTCGGCGGGGAAACATTTCCTCTTCTACGCCCTTTTCGACCATATGCGACATGTACGAGAATACCTGCGATTCGATTTGCGCGCGGACGCCGGCCACCGTATCCCCCTCGGCGTATAAAGATAAATCGAGGCAAACGCCGACGTAGCGTTCGCCCTTGGGATACGCGATACACCTTAGCGTATATCCTTCGTCGGCCACGGTTTTCCTCCTCAGTTAATTTTAGTCGATTACGTCGAGAAAAGCAAGCGCATTTTCGTACTCACGTTCGACATTCTGTTTCAATAATTCATGATCAGTACTTCCCGGCCGTTCGCGCGCCGGCGCTCGCACGCCCGCACTTTATCCGCGCAATACCGCGCCCTTACCTCCTCGACGTTGTACCCCTCGTACAGCCCCCGGACCTCCGGGCAATCGTTGTAGCTCGCGAGCCACCGGCCTTTGAGGCCGGCAAGGAGGTCGCGCAGGCGCTCGTGGTCGGCCGGCGCGAAGTCGCCGCCGTAGTAGCGCTCGGTCCCGACGTACGGCGGGTCGAGGTAGAAGGCCGTCTCGGCGCCGTCGTAGCGCCGCAGGCAATCCTCGTAGCCGAGGTTCTCGATGGTGACCTTGTTGAGCCGCCGTGCCCAGAGCTTGAAGTCGGCCAGCATCGAGTATTTGCCCGGAAATTTTTTGCTCGAGCTGAAGCCGCAGCCCACCTGCCCCGAGAACGCGTTCTTGACGAGGTAATAATAAACCGCGGCCGCGGCGACGGCGTCCTCCGGCCCGGGCCCCTCCAAGAACTCGCGGTAAAAAGCGCGCGACCGCGGCAGCAGCTCGAGTGCCTCGGCCAGCTCGTCGGGCGCGTCGCGCACGACGCGGTAGAGGTTGACGAGGCGGCCGTTGACGTCGTTTAAAACCTCGACGTACGACGGCTCGCGGGCGAAGAGAACCCAAGCCGCGCCGCCGAAGACCTCGCCGTAGCAGCGGCTGGCGGGCAGCCGCGACGCGACGGCCTTCGCGAGCCGCGACTTGCCTCCCATATAGTTCAGAAAGGACCGCATAGCGTCGGGGCGCGGTCAGGCGGGGCGCACGACGTACGCCGAGTAGAGGACCGTCTCGTTGTGGTTGCGGCGGCTCCCCGCCGGCTCGGCGGCGAAGTCGTGCCGCGCGGCCAGCCGCTCGACGAAGCGGGCCTGGAACTCCTCGAAGCGCTCGGCGAGGCCCGCCGGCGGCGTGCGAACTTCGTCCGGGCCGGTGAGGTAATATTTGTAGAGGTTCATCGGCGTGCGGCGCCGCGCCGCGAGGAGGCCGCCGTCGGTCATCAGCACCAGGAACGGCTCGGCCGCCTTGCCCTCGAGCGCGGCGAAGAACGTCGCGGCCGTCTCGCCCGGCGCGCCGAACGCGTCGAAGTCGACCGCGGAGAAGTCGAGGTGGGCCGGAAGGTCCTCGGCGATGAAGGCCGCGTTCACTTTGTTGTAGTAACGGACGTTGGCGAACCGGCCCAGCCGCTTCATGAGGCGCCGGAAATGCTCCGGGTCCTTCTCCACCACGACGACCTCGCCGTACGCGCCGGCGTATATCGCCGACGTGAGGTAGCCGACGCCGGCGTACAGCTCGAGCATCTTCGTGCGGCGCCGGTCGCCCGCCAGGGCCTCCCGACGGAAGGAGAATTTATCCGGGTTTATGGCGTCGACGTCGCCCTCGAAAGTGTAATCTTTCCTGCGTTCTTGCGCGTTTGACATATCGCCCCCTTTATGTTTTGATATCATCCGATGACGGCTCCGGACATCGTCGAGAGGCCGCGGCGCTCGAAGTTCATCCGCTACTTCGACAAAACGCCGCCCGGCATCGTCTGTCCCCACTTCTATATCCTGGCGCACGGCAACGGCTGCGTCTTCCGCTGCGCGTACTGTTTCCTCCAGCTGACGTTCCGGGGCAAGGTGCAGCCGACGGTCTTCACCAACGTCGGCGACATGCTCGCCGAGGTCGACGCGTTCCTGGCGCGCGAGGAGCCGGCCGTCCTCAACGCCGGCGAGCTCTCCGACGCGCTGGCCCTCGACGACCGCACCGGCCTTTCGAAGGAGCTCGTCCCCCGCTTCGCCGCCCAGGACCGCCACCTCCTGCTCCTATTGACGAAATCCGCGAACGTGGACAATTTATTAGGCCTGGAGCACGAGGGCCGCACCGTCGTCTCCTTCTCCATCAACGCCGCCGACGTGGCCGCGAAGTACGAGCTCGGCTCGCCCTCCCCCGCCGAACGCATCGCCGCCGCGCGCCGCGCCGCCCAAGCCGGCTACCGCATCCGCTTCCGCCTCGACCCCGTCATACCCGTGCCGGGATGGGAGGAATCCTACCGCGCCATACTGGAACGGCTGCTCGAACAAGCCCCTCCCGAACGCATCACCTTCGGCACCCTCCGCCACTTCCCCAACGTCAAGACGTACGCGCGCAAGCTGGGCCGGGACGCCTCGGCCTTCGACTACGCTTCCGAACGCACGCCCGCCGACGGCCGTCGCCGCGTCCCCACGCCGCAGCGCCTGCGCATCTATAAGCACCTTATGGACCTCGTCCCCGAAGGCGTCGCGACGGGCCTATGCAAGGAGACCGAGGCCTGCCACCGCGCGCTCCGAATCGAAAAGGTCGTCTGCAACTGCACCCTCTGACCCCTTAAGGGAAATACAACGTTACGTCGCCGGCGGCGCGGTTCTCCACGGCGAACTCGAACCCGAAGGAGCCGAAATCGCCGTCCGCCGGCCCGGCCGCCAGCGGCCCCGTCCGTCGGCAGCGCTCCGCCGCGAGCATCAACTCCCGCTCGTACAGGTTCCCTTCGGCCTCGGACAATTTGAGGGTCGCCAACAACTTGAACTCGCCGGCCGCCGTGAAGGGGTTCAGCACCAGCGTCCGGCCCGAGCTCTCGTCGACGTAAAAATAATCCACGTAAACGTACTCGCCCGCGCGCCCGGCGCCGAACGTCAGGCGGCCTCCGTCGGCCGCGTACTCGTCCGGCCCCGGGGACCCGGCGACCCGGCCCAGCCGCAAGTTGTCGTCGCCGACCACCACCTCCGAGAGCGGGACGTTGGCCGGCTCGGCCAGCTCTATCGCGTAGGGCGGCTCGTCGGGGACCAGGTGCGGCTCCGCCTCGGCGCGGACCATCGCGCCGCCGAAGAGCGCGTCGCCCGTAACCGCGGCCAAGAGGTCCGCCGTCAGCTCGTACCAGGCGATCCGGCCGGTGAGAGGGGCGTCGTACGGCGCGACGCAGCCCCCGCCGGGGGAAGGCGGCGCCAGGTTTAAAACGTTCAGGCCGAAGTCGACCTCCAGGTCGCCGTAGTCCGGGAAACCGACGCCCCGGCCGGTGTCGATAATCAAACCCGTTCCTCGCAGCTTCATGGCAACCCCCGCGTAAGGCCGCGCGCGTCAGCGGCGCGCCGCCAGGCACACGCGCCACTCGGTCCGGCCCGCCGGTACGTAACGAAGGCGGAACGGCCGCCCCGCGCGGCGCGTTACGTAGCTCGTTTGCAAATATTCGGTTCGGATCCAGCTCGGGTAGGCCGGGTCCCGCGCGGCCGCGAGCAGAACGGCCTCCAACTTTTGGGCCAGGGCCGGCACGGCCTCCCCGGCCCGCTCGGCGTCGCGCTCCCCGGCGAAGGTCCAAATCCGCAGCGTCACGACGACGCGGCCGTAGTCGGCGGCGGCCGTCTCCACGCCCGAGGCCGCGGCCTCGAGGCAGAAGGTGCCGCCGTCGCCGAAAGCCGGGATGCCGTCCAC
>DATKXQ010000066.1:0-3711 GCA_035528975.1 bacterium | reverse complement strand
TTGCGAATAGGGTCGAAGACTTTGGTATAGGTAGCCGGGTTGGAGCGCGGCGTCCGGCCGATGGGCTGCTGGTCGATCTCGATAATTTTATCGATTCCCTCCACGCCCTCCAGGCCGTCGTTCTCGCCGGGCCGCACCGGCGAACGGTATAGAAGGCGCTTAAGGGCCGGGTCCAACGTCTCCGAGATGAGCGAAGATTTGCCGGAGCCGGAGACGCCGGTGACGCAGACGAACGTCCCCAGCGGGAAAGATACGTCGATATTTTTTAAGTTGTTGTGGCGCGCCCCGCGCAGCGTAAGCGCCGTGCCGTTGCCGTTGCGCCGGGCCGCGGGGGTGGGGATGCGCGCGTCGCCGCGGAGATAACGGCCGGTGATAGACTTCCTCGATTTCTCGATCTTTGCGGGCGGGCCGGCGGCGACGACGCGGCCGCCGTGGATGCCGGCGCCCGGGCCGAGGTCGATGACGTGGTCGGCGGCGCGAATCGTTTGCTCGTCGTGTTCGACGACGACCACCGTATTGCCGAGGTCGCGGAGGGAAGACAACGTTTTCAGCAAACGCTCGTTGTCGCGTTTGTGGAGGCCGATCGTGGGTTCGTCGAGGATATAAGTGACGCCGACCAGGCCGGAGCCGACCTGCGTGGCCAGCCGGATGCGCTGGGCCTCGCCGCCCGAAAGCGAAGGGGCCGCCCGGGCAAGCGTCAGGTACTCGAGGCCGACGTCCGCCAGGAAGTTGAGCCGGGCCTTCAGCTCCTTCAGGATTTCCTTGGCTATGACCGCCTTGTTGCCGGCGAGTTCGAGGGTTTCGAAAAAGGAACGCGCGTTAGCGACGGAGAGGTTGCACACCTCGGCGACGTTTTCGCCGCCGACCGTAACGGCGAGCGCCTCGGGCCGCAAGCGGGCGCCGCCGCAGCTCGAGCAGGGGTCTTTGCGGAAGAACCGGCCGTAGTAGAACTCGCGCGCCTCCTCCGAATGCGTCTCGCGGTATAGGCGTTCGATGCGAGGTATTACGCCTTCGATCTCGTGCACGAATTCGTAAACGCGGCCGTCGCGTTCGTATCGCATCCGGAAGCGGCGACCCTCGCTCCCGTAGAGCAAGATATCCCGGATTCGCTGCGGCAGTTCGCGCCAGGGCGCGTCCAAGCTGAACCGCAACGCGCGGCTCAGGTTTTCGAGGTATTGCCAAATGTACGAGTCCGGGTCGCGGCGGTAGGGCAGTATCGCGCCGTCGTTCAGAGATAACGTATCGTCCGGGACGACGAGCTCCTCGTCGACCTCGAGCGTAAAACCGAGGCCGCCGCAGCTCGGGCACATGCCGTACGGGCCGTTGAACGAAAACAACCGCGGCGTGATTTCCGGGTACGAAATGTTGCACTTCGAGCAGGCGAAGTGCCGGCTGAAAACGCGGTCTTCGGTTTTCCCGTCGTCGAAGATCCGGGCGACGGCAACGCCCTCGCCCAACTCCAGGGTCGTCTCCAACGAATCGGCCAGGCGCCTCGCCAGGCCGTCCTTGATTACGAGCCGGTCCACGACGGCGTGGATGGTGTGGTTCTTGTTCTTGACTAGCTTGATCTCGTCTTCCAATTCGTACTCGCCGCCGTCGACGATGACGCGGGCGAATCCCCGGCGGCGCAACCGCTCGAACTCGTTTTTGTGTTGGCCTTTGCGGCCCACTACCACCGGCGCCATCAGGTAAAGCTTCGTTCCGGTTGCGAGCTTCGTCAACTCGTCGACCATCTGTTCGGGCGCCTGGGCGGTTATGCGGCTCCCGCACTTGTAGCAGTGCGGGTCGCCGGCGCGCGCGAAGAGGAGGCGGAGATAGTCATGAATTTCCGTAACCGTGGCGACCGTGGACCGGGGATTTTTGGACGCGGACTTCTGTTCGATGGCGATGGCGGGCGAGAGGCCCTCGATGTATTCCACCTCGGGTTTGTCCATTTGGCCGAGGAACTGACGCGCGTACGCGGATAGCGACTCGACGTATCGCCGCTGGCCCTCGGCGTAGAGCGTATCGAAAGCGAGCGTCGATTTCCCCGAGCCGGAGACGCCGGTTATCACGACGAGCTGGTCGCGAGGTATCTTGACGTCGACGTTTTTTAAATTGTGGGCGGCGGCGCCTTTTATGAATATGTAATTTTTTGCGGGCATACGGTTGTCGTCAAAAAGGGGCATAGGTAACTATGCCCCGAGACGTGTGAGGATGGTCGCGAGTGTTTTTTAAGGAAAGGGCAGTATGTACATATCGGCGACGTTGATGCCTTTTTTCTTCTCTCCGGAACCGACCGAAACGGGTGCGGGATACCAGAGCTTGGTCGTCTCGCTGTACCTTCCGTAGTAACCTATCGGGTCGACGCCCGGCGTGTACGTCGTATCGCCGTTTTCGTCTTTCACCGCGACGACGTAGTAATTAGTGTTGGGTTCCACGAGCAGGATAGTATAGTTCCCCTGGGCGTTCGTTACCGAGCCGTTACCGAGCGGCGTCTCGCCGGCCAGCATTTTACCCTCTTCGAGCAGGAGGACAAAAGCGCCCTGCACGTTTTGGCTGTCGTCTTTGACGTTGCCTTCGATGCTGCCTTTCTCCAGCGCCTCCTCGCACGCGAGCAGCGAGAGCGCGAAGGCAGCCGCGGTTAGTATTACCCACCAGCGTTTCACGTTAGCTCCTCCTTTTGTTTAATATTAACATAAAACGGCGGTTTCGGCAACAAGGCGCCGCGTACGCCATTTAGGGTTTTCCGTTAGTCCGGGCCGCCGCAGTTGGGGCGCGGCCTATTGCCCCGCGGGCGTCGCCGCCGTACCCTCGACGGTAAGCGCCGGCTCCGCCTTTTTGCCGGCCAAACGATTCTCGGTCAGCGTGAGCAATTCCGTCGCGGCCTCTATCTCGTCGGCGTCCGCGGTATCGTCGGCGCGGGCGAGGTAAAGAAGCCTTTGGGCGTAGTCGCGCGACGTTTCGTAGTCGCCGAGGTCGTACCATATTACGGCCAATCGCTTTAGCGGCGGCCGGTATTTGGGCGCGAGGTTGGCGGCCCTCTCGAGAGACGATACGGCGGCCTCGACGCGCCCCAGCCTTTGGAGTACGACGGCGCGGTTATACCAGACGGTAGCGTTGGTAGGCCGCAGCTCGAGGGCCGCGTCGTATGCGGCGAGGGCTTTTTCGTACCAGCCCTTGCGCCGGTAGAGGAGGCCCAGGTTGGCGTGGGGCTCGTCGTATTCCGGGTCCAGGGCGACGGAGGAAAGGAAACATTCGTGGGCGTCGCCTGCGCGCTCGAGGGAGTAGTATACCGCGCCGACCTCGTTCCATATGCGGGCCGAGTCCCGATATGCGGCCACGCCCGGGTAGTATTTTACTTGGCTCGCGGGGGGTTCGGGAGGCCGCGTGCCGGTCCGGCGCTCTTCGGCCCGGGCGGCGGCGTCCCAATCGGCCTCCGCCGCTTCGCGCACGGAGGCGGGCGTCCCGAGCGCGACCTCGGCCAATTCCGCTACGTCGCCGAAGCGACCGGCGGCGTTGCCGTCGGCCATAACGGCGGCGAGGGTTTCGGCGTCGAGTTCGCCCGCTTCAACGCTGCGCTTGAGGGAGGTTAAGTCGTCCAACGGGTCTTCGGCCCGTTCGGCGGGGGGTGGGTAAGTCCCCTCGAAGGAAGGTCGGGCGTCTTCGCGGCCGACGGCCGAAGCCGCGGCGGAAGTCAACGCTACCGTCGCGGCGATATAGGCGGGAAAT
>DATKXQ010000065.1:0-2938 GCA_035528975.1 bacterium | reverse complement strand
CGTCGCCTTTGACGATATAAAAACCGCCGCGCCGGCCGACGACGCGGTGGGTTACGGCCCTGCCGCCGGCGACGGCCAGCACGACGTCGCCGAAGCGCGCGCCGCGCACCCCCGGCGGCTCGAAGACGAACGCGTCGCCGCGACGGGCGAGGGGGCCCATCGACGTGCTCGTGACGGCGACGCGGGTGGCGCCGTCGGCGATCTGGCGGCGGAGGAGCTCGGCCACCGCCCACACGCGCGCCTCGGCGCCGGAATCACGGCCGGCCTTCACGTCGAAATATTAACATAATATGGACCATTTGCGAAATACGACGCCGGAGGGGATATGGCCGTAGTACAGGTCACGGTGGTGCCCCTCGGGACGGGCGGGCCGTCGCTGAGCCGCTACGTCCGCGAGGTGTTACGGGTGTTGGAGCGGCACCCGGAGGTAAAGGCCCGCGTGGGCCCCAACGGGACCGCGCTCGAAGGCGAGCTGGACGCGCTCTGGCCCGTCATACGCGAGATGCACGAGGCGCCGTTCGCCGCGGGCGTCCAGCGCGTCATGACGCTGTTGAACGTCGACGACCGCCGCGACAAGCCAAGCACCGTCGAGGGAAAACTTGCCGCCGTCGGCAAGTGAAGGAGCCGGAAGGCCGAACGCGGCCTTCTTCACCGCGGAAGCGGCGGCGCACTACGACGGTTGGTTCGAAACGGCGGCCGGCCGCTACGCCCGCCGTCTGGAGGACGAGCTGCTGCGCGAGGCCGTGGGGGACGTCCGCGGCCGCCGCGTGCTGGACGTGGGGTGCGGCACCGGCCTGCACTTGCGGCTTTTCGCCGAAGGCGGCGCGGCCGGCGTAGGCCTCGAGCCGTCGGGGGAGATGCTGCAGCGGGCCCGGGAACGTTTGGCCGGCGGCGCGTACTTAGTCCGGGGGCGGGCGGAGGCGCTGCCTTTCCGCAACGGCGCCTTCGACGTGGTTACCATGATAACGTCGCTCGAATTCGTAGCGGACGCGCGAGCCGCGCTGGCCGAAGCGAGCCGCGTTTGCCGGCGGCGCGTCGTCGTCGCGGCCCTCAACGGCTTGTCGCTGTCGGCGGCGTGGCGTAAAATTAAAAGGAACGTCAAGGCCACGCTCTTTCGCGCGGTCCGCTTCTACGAGCCGCGCGAGTTGCGCCGCGCCCTGCGGCCTTACGCCGCCGGCCCCGTATGCGTGGCATCGACGCTCCACCTTTTCCCTATCTACCACGCGGGCCTCGACGGCGCCCTGGCGTCCCTGGACCGGTGGCTGACGCGGCGCGGCTGGCTGCTGGGGGCTTTCCTGGTCGCCGCGGCCGACGTGCGCCGCGCCCGAATATGAAATACGGCACGGTACTCCTGATATTTTTGCCGGCGGCGGCGGCCTCGCTGTACCTCGGCGGGCCCGCGGTCTTTACGTTCTTCGCGGCCGCGGTCGCGCTGGTCTACTTCGCCGCGGCCATGGGGTGGGCGACGGAGGTGCTGGCCGCGCGCGCCGGGCCGACCGTCGGCGGCCTCCTCAACGCGACGCTCGGCAACGCCGCCGAATTTATAATCGCCCTCGTGGGCGTGCGCGCCGGCCTGGCCGTCGTCGTCAAGGCGTCGCTGACGGGCTCGATATTGGGCAACTCGCTGCTGGTGCTCGGCGCGTCTTTCATGGCGGGCGGCCTGCGCCACAAATCGCAGAAGTTCAACGTCCGGACGGCGACCATGGGCGCGACGCTGATGGTGGTGGCCGTCTCGGCGTTGTTGATGCCGTCGCTTTTGCACTACGTCGGCCGGACCGGTGAGATTTCGGAACATCGTTTGAGCCTGGCGATATCGACCATAATAATCGTCACCTACGTCGCCAGCATCGTATTCTCGCTCATAACGCACCGCCACGTATTCCCTCATCACCGGGAGGGCGGCGCCGCCGGGAAGAGGCCCATCGGGTGGGCCGCGGTCGTGCTCGCGCTGACGACGGCGGGGATAATCGCGGCCGCCGAGATCCTCGTGCGAGCAATCGAACCGGCCGCGCTCGCGCTGGGGTGGAGCGACGTCTTCGTGGGGGTAGTCATCGTCGCGGTGGCGGGGAACGCGGCGGAGAACTTCGCCGCGGTCCTTATGGCGTGGCGCGACCGCATGGACCTCGCGCTCACGATAACGCAGGGGTCGTCGATGCAGATCGCGCTGCTGGTGGCCCCGCTCGTCGTTATAATAAGTTACGTCTGGCCGCAGCCGCTCGACCTCATCTTCACGCCGCTGGTGGTCGCCGCGGTCGCGCTCTCGCTGCTCATCGTCTCGCTCGTAACGGCGGACGGCGAGAGCAACTGGTTCGAGGGCTTGTTGATGGTGGCGCTGTACGCCATCATCGCCGTCACGTTCTTCTTCGTCGGTTAGGGGTGTATGGAAAAAGAAGCGCGTTTGCGCGACATCGGCGAAGCGGGGATCCTGGCGCGTATATTCGAGCGCCTCGGCGCCGCGCGGGCCGACGTCCTGCTCGGGCCGGGGGACGACGCGGCGGCCCTGGCCGGCACCGGCGACGCGGTCGTCTTCGCCTCCGACGCGATGGTCGAGAACGTCCACTTCGACCTCGCGTTCATGACCCCCGCGGACGTGGGGTGGCGGCTCACGTGCGCCAACCTATCGGACCTGGCGGCCATGGGCGCCGAACCCTGGGCCGCGGTGATATCGGTCGCGGCGCCGGGCGCCACGCCGGCGTCCTGGCTCGAGCGGTTCTACGACGGCGCGGCCGAACTCGCCGGCCGCGAAGGCCTCGCCCTCGTCGGCGGCGACGTCGTCGGGAGCCCGGCCTACCTTTTCTTCGCCATGGCCGTGCTGGGCAAAGTCCCCGGCGCCGAGGCGCTGAGGCGGGGGGGCGCGTCGCCCGGGGATTTGCTATTTTTGAGCGGAGAGCCGGGTTTGGCGCAGGCGGGGTTGCACGTGTTGAGCGGAGAAGGCGAA
>DATKXQ010000064.1:0-2147 GCA_035528975.1 bacterium | reverse complement strand
GTCCCGTCCGGGTTCACGACCGAAGGGACGGTGTCGTACATCCGGTGCGCCAGCTCCTCCGTAGTCCAGAAGTTGCCCAGCGAGGGGATGCCGCCCATCTGGGCGCAGGCGCCGAAGGCCACGAGGACCTGGCTCTTGGCGCGCAGCTGCCGGGCGTGATGGACGTCGTGCGTATTGCGGACCGCGCCGTTGAAGAAGCCCACGGTTATGCCGCCGTCCGGAATCGCCTCCAAATCCTTGTCCTTGAAATCGAGCGCCGTCGGCCAGTAGACGATGTCCGCCAGCTCCGCGACTTTCAGGATGACTGCGTCGATGTCGACGACGGCTATATCGCAGCCGCCGCAACTCGCGGAGGGCATGAAGGCGAATTTGAATTTCTCAGGCATGGACTTCCTCCTTGGCCACGGCCCGGTCCTCGACGCCCGCGGGGAACGGCCCCAGCGCCCGGACCCGGGCCGTAAAGTCCTTCACGGTCTCGGCGAATTTCTGAGCCTCCGAAGCGCTGAGCCACTCCAGCCGCAACCTTTCCGGGTTTACGCCCATCTGCTGCAGTACCTTTTTAAGAAGCGTTACCCGGCGGAGTGCTTTGTAATTACCTTCCTGGTAATGGCAGTCGCCGGGGTGTCAACCGCCTACCAGAACGCCGTCCGCGCCGTGGGCGAAGGCGTCGAGGACGAACTGCGGGTCGACGCGGCCCGCACACATAATCCGGATCGACCGCACGTTGGGCGGGTACTTGATGCGCGACGTGCCCGCCAGGTCCGCGCCGGTGTACGCGCACCACGTACAGAGCAGGCCGACGATCTTCGGTTCAAAAGTTTCCGCCATTAGGACAACACCCCTTCGATCTCCGCCAGAATTTGTTCGTTCTTGAAGTGGCGTTGGTTCGCCGCGCCGGTGGTGCAGGCGGCGACGCACGTGCCGCACCCCTTGCACAACGCCTCGTTGACGACGGAAGCCTTTTTCTCCTCGTCGAACGATATCGCCGTGTAGGGACAGAGGCCGATGCAGATCTTGCAGCCGCAGCACACGTTCTCGTCGATGACCGCGGTTATGGGTTCTATTTCGACGAGGCCCTTGTCCATGAGCACGAGGGCCTGCGCCGCCGCCGCCGAGCCCTGGGCCACCGCGTCCGGAATATCTTTGGGTCCCTGGCACGCGCCCGCGAGGAAGACGCCGTCGGTCGTCGTCGATACCGGCGCCAGCTTGGCGTGCTTCTCCTGAAAGAACCCTTCCGCGCCGCAGCCGATGCCGAAGGTCCGCCGCACCTCATCCGCGTCCTCCCGCGGCTCCAGCCCCGTGGCCAGCACGACCATGTCGACCGGGACGCGGCGGTACGCGCCGATGAGAGTGTCCTCGCAGCACACGACCAGCTTGCCCTCCTCCTCCGGCCGCTCGGCGACGTTGGTAACCTCGGCGCCGCGGCCGCGGACGAAGAAGACGCCCTCCTCCAACAAGCGGTCGTAGAACTCCTCGTACCCCTTGCCGAAGGTCCGCATGTCGATGTAGAACTGGAAGACCTCGGCGTCGCTTTTCTCCTTGAGGAGGTGGGCGAACTTGAGCGAGTACATGCAGCATACCCGCGAACAGTAACGGTTGTAATTTTTATCGCGCGAGCCGATGCAGTGCAGGATGGCGATGGACGCGGGCTTCTCGCCGTTCTCCATCAGCGCCTCGCCCTCGGTGTAGCCGTCGGCCCGCATCATCAACTCGAACTCCAGCGACGATATGACGTTGGGCAAAAGGCCGTAGCCCATCTCGCGGATGCGCCGGGGGTCGAAGGTCTGGAAGCCGGTGGCGACGACGATCGTCCCCACGTCGAGCTCGACCTCCTCCTCTTCGGCGTCGAGGTCGACGGCCTCCTTGGGGCAGATGTCCTCGCAGATGCGGCAGGCGTCGAGGCCCTTCTCCGCCTGGATGAAGTGGATGCACTCGGAAGTCTCGACGTACGGCACGTTGGGCACGGCCTGCTTTATCGGGATCCGTATCGCCGAATTGGACGAGAGCGTCAGCTCGTCGTGGACTATTTCGCGGCCGAGACGGTCGACGGCCGTGATGGCGCCGGTGGGACACACCGAGGCGCACGCGCCGCAGGCGATGCAGTCGTCCGAGGGCCGGCCGTAGGGAGGCATAACCTCGGCCTCGTG
>DATKXQ010000063.1:0-3853 GCA_035528975.1 bacterium | reverse complement strand
CGTCTACCACCGCCAGCGCCGCGATCTCGCCCCCCGACATCACGAAGTCGCCTATAGAAATTTCTTCGTCCACCAGGCCCAGCCGGACGCGCTCGTCGACGCCCTTGTACCGGCCGCAGAGCAGTATTATATGTTCCCTCTCGAGCAGCCCCCGGCAGGTTTGCGGGACGAGGGGCCGCCCCTGCGGCGTCAGGAAGACGCGCCACCCCCGGCCGTGTTTCGCCTCTATATCCTCCACCGCGCGGAAGAACGGCTCGGCCTTCAGCAACATGCCGACGCCGCCGCCGTACGGGTAGTCGTCGACCGAGCGGTAGCTGTCGTCGGTGTAAGCGCGCAGGTCGTGGACCCGCGTCTCGAGCAGGCCGCGCTCGAGGGCTTTTCCCAATACGCCCGCCGCCAGGGGCCCCTCGAAGAACGTCGGGAAGATCGTGATTATGTCGAAGGCGAGCGCGGCTCCCACGTTACTCCCCGCCGTAAGGCGCGATGACGATTTTAATCCCCCGTTGGACGTCGGCGACGTGGGCCTTGACGAACGGGACGTCGAACGTGCGGTCGCCGGCTTCGATTACCAATACGTCGTGCGGGCCGGCCCGGTAGACGCCGGCTACTTTGCCGGCGACGTCGCCGTCGGTCGTCTCCACCGCCAGGCCCAACAGCTCGAACTCGTAGTAGACGCCGGCGGGCGGCGCCGGCAGCGACTCGGGCGCGACGGCGATCCCCCAATCCCGGCTCTCTTCCGCGGCTTCCCGGTCGTTGAAACAGGCGAATTTCGCCCGGGCGGCCTCCCCGCCGCGGCGCCAACTTTCGACTGTGGTCGTCGTCCGGCAGTTCGGCCCGAGCAGGACGACTTCCAGCCCGGGCCCCGGTTCGAAAAACTCTTCCGTTAAATCGGTTACGACGACCTCGCCGTGAAGGCCGTGGGGTCGTCGGATGAAGCCGATCCTGACGACTTCGCTCACCGGGCGTTACTCAAGGATCTCGAGCGCCGCCCGCTTGTTCTGCTTCATGGCGACGGCGTTCAGTATGGTCCGGAGCGCCCGGGCCGTCCGGCCTTTCTTCCCGATGACGCGGCCGATGTCTTCGCGGTCGACCGAGACCTCGATGATCGTCGTCTTTTCGCCGGCGACCTCGTTGACCACTACCGCGTCCGGCTTTTCGACCAAATTCTTCGCGATGTATTCGATCAGGTCTCTCATCTCGGTTCCTCCTCAAGGACCAGCAAGGGTGAAGGTTAGGCGTAAATCGGGTTCGTAAAGGTTGCTCGAAAAATATTTGGTCTCAAGGCCGTGCTTGTCGCGCGTCGTTAGGTTTTTACTTCGCCTTGTTCTCGGCGAATTTTTTTATTACCCCGGCCTGCGACAGCAGACGCTTCGCGGTTTCCGAGGGCTGCGCGCCGACCGAAAGCCAGTACAACGCCCGTTCTTCGTCGATCTCACAAACCGCCGGCTCGGCCGTCGGGTCGTAGTGGCCGAGGGCCTCGATGAACCGGCCGTCGCGTTTGACGCGGCCGTCGGCCACGACCAAACGGTACCGCGGGGCGTTCTTGGCGCCAGTGCGCCGGAGTCTAATTCGAACCGCCAAAATATGTCACCTCCGAGCCGGGTCGGGCCCGGCTCTCACGAATCGAGGGCCGTACGTAGTTCCGCTATGGCTGCCGCCGGATCCGGCGCGCCGAAAATGGCGCTCCCGGCGACTATCACGTCCGCGCCGGCAGCCGCCACCGCCTTAATATTATCAGCTTTTACGCCGCCGTCAACCTCTATTAATATTTGCCGCCCCGCCCCGTCGGCCAGCGCCCGGGCCCGCGCTATGCGGGCGAGGCCGTTCTCGACGAACGCCTGGCCGCCGAACCCGGGGTTTACCGTCATCACCAGTATCAGGTCCGCCAGCGCGAGCACCTCTTCGACGGCCGCGAGCGGCGTCGCGGGGTTGACCGCGGCCCCCGCCTTCTTGCCCGCGGCCCGCACCTGCTGCAGCGCGCGGTGAAGGTGGGGCGTCGCCTCCGCGTGTACCGTTATAAAGTCGGCGCCCGCCTCCGCGAAGGCGTCGACGTACCGCTCCGGCCGCGCCACCATCAAATGCGCCATCATGAGGAGGTCGCCGGCGTCGGCGCGGAGGTCCGCCACCATCTTCGGGCCAAACGTGATGTTGGGGACGAACTCGCCGTCCATCACGTCCAGGTGGACGTACTTCAGGCCGGCGTCCCGGACGAGCGCCGCGGCTTCGGCCATGTGGCCGAAGTCGGCCGACAGCAGCGAGGGGGCCAGTTCCGCTTGGCGCTTCGTCATGCCTACCCGGACGAAGGCGGCCCGCTGGAGATGAGGAGGTCCACCGCCTCGCCTTTCTTGACCTGTTCGCCGATGTCGGGCGACTGGCGGATTATTCTTCCCGCCGGCACCGTCGTCGACGGCTCCGTCGTAACGTTGCCGACGCTCAGTTCGTATTCCCGCAACGCCTTCGCGGCCTCGTCGACCGTAAGGCCCACGAGGTTCGCGGGCATCAAAATCGTTACCTCTTCGGAGCCGAGGCTCACGAGGAGGTTAACCTTCGTTCCCCGGTTGACCTTGTCGCGCGGCTTCGGCGTCTGGTCGATGACGTGGTCCTTGGGGACCGTGTCGTCGTGGACGTCCGTGACCTCGCCGACGTTGAGGCCGATGCGCGTCAATATCAGCTCGCCCTGGCGGAGCGTACGGCCGACGACGTTCGGAACGTGGACTTCGGCCAGGCCGGCGCTGACGCGCACCTTGACGGTCCGGCCCTTACGCACCTTGATGCCCGGCTCCGGGTCCTGCTCGACCACGAACCCCTCGGGCAGGGACGAATCCTTCGCGACGCCGATCTCCTTCATTACGAGGCCGGCGTCGGCGAGCATCTTCTCGCCCTCGTCGACGTTGTGGCCTATTATCTCGGGCACCGCGACTTCCTCGCCGCCGGCGACGAACAGCCGGCCGAACCCCACCACGAGAATGAGGTAACCCAATACGACCGCGACGAGCGCCGCGGCTACGAGCCGCAGGAAGCGGAAGAGCTCCTTTACGAGGTCGACGCGTCCTATTTTCAAGGCCATGTTAGAAACCCGGCTCGAGCCGAGGATAAGAACCGTTTTTTAACATAAAAACGCCCCTAAAGCAAGTTAAAAGGGACGCCGTCGCTATATATCGCGGGGTGCCGACGCACGCGACCTTCGCGCTCGCCCCGGCAAGGGGCGGCCGCGAGTCGGCGAAGAGGCGATCATGATGGGCGCGGATATTCGTTGAAGGCCGTGGCGCGAAGTACGGGGCGTGCTCCGGGGGCGCTCGACTACTCCGACGTTATTTCCTTGAGCGTGACTATTTCGGGCAGGTTGCGGTATTTACCGGCGTAATCCAGGCCGTAGCCGACGGCGAAAGCTTCCCCCACCTCGAAGCATACGTAACGCAGCGGTACCTCGACGCGCTGCATCGCCGGTTTGTATAGCATCGCGCAGACCTGTAGGCTCCGCGGCTCGCGGATGCGCAGGTGGTCCACCAGGAACGCCGTCGTCAAGCCCGTGTCGACGATATCCTCGACCACGAGCACGTCCCGACCTTTCACGTTCACCCCCACGTCTTTGGTGAGCACGACCTCTTCGGTACTCTCCGTTCCCTCGCCGTAACTTATTATCTCGGCGAAGTCGACCACCAAAGGCAGTTCTATGGCGCGTATGAGGTCGGCGACGAATACGAACGCCCCCTTGAGGACGCCGACGACGACAAGGTCTTTACCGCCGTAGTCCGCCTTTATCTGCCGCCCGACCTCGGCCACCCTATCCGCCAGCATGTCGCGGTCGAACAGGACCTTATCCACGTTCTCCCGGTAGTCCATAATGCGTCCT
>DATKXQ010000062.1:0-11269 GCA_035528975.1 bacterium | reverse complement strand
GTTCCCGATTGTCCTTCACGTCGTTACCTCCGGTAAAAATCGGGTATTCGGTTCCAGGTTTAAGGGTCGTGCTCCCGCGTCGAGTTAGCCGGAAGCCGGGGGCACGACGTTTTCCATGACGCCGCCCCACTTCTCCATCTTCTCCTCGGGCGGGTCGTCCTGGCCCGCGGCCGCGTGGCTTTTGCCAGCCTCGAGACCCTTGAGCCGCTCCTGGATATCGTCGAGCTTCTCGCCGATACCCGGTTCGGTTTTGAGTTCCAAAACCTTACCTTCGAGCTCTTTGCCCTTGGCATCGGCGGGCGTGGTCTCCGCCGGGGCCGGGGTCGCCGGCTCGGGTTCCGGGTTCTTGGATTCGGCCGGTTCCGGGTCGGCCGTGTCTCCCGCCGGTAAAGCCGCCTTGATCTCGTCGAGTTTCGCGTCCAACCCGGCGACGGCCTTGCCGACCTCCTCGGTTACCAGTTTGCGGATTTCTTCTTCGGTCATCTCTTCTGCCTCCTGTGTTGGCGTCTTCGCCGAGTTGTTATTGAACCCAAGGAACGCCAGGGCCTTCGTTAAAAGGCCGGCGACCGCCGTTTTCACATCTTTGTCCGCGGCTTCCGTCGGGAAGTCGCCGTCGTCGGCGCGCTTGATTACGTCGTATACGCAGTCGGGATTGGCCGGCCGATCGACGAGCGAGATCTCGATCAGCAGATATTTCGTAATCCGCCAGACTTCCTTAATGCCGTCCCAAATGCACTCGAGGATCCGGAACCCGATGCTGAATCCCTTAAGGACCCCTTCCTTGACCTTGACCCAGCAGTCGTCGTCGACGACTTTCACCTTCACGTAAAGGCCCCTGTCGTCGACTTCCATCTCCTTGACGACGCCGACCGCGTGGGCCTGGTGCATGTACCGCACGTTACCCCAGCGCCGATACTCCTCGACGGCCTCGCGCGTCGCGTCGAGGTCGATGATGTCGCCTTCGATGTCTACGGAGTCCGTCGTCGCGTACCCCTCGACGGTACGCTCCTCATCGTCGACCTTTGTAATCTTGACGAAAATGAGTCCCTTGTTCTTCATCTTGGTCATCGTCGCCTCCAACGTAAAAGCCCGGCCGCCGTCGATCCCTCGACGTTAGCCGGGCCTCTCGGGGCCTCTCACGCCGCGCCCTTAGGCTTAAAGCCGGGCCCTCTCCGGGGCTCTCGGGCGTCGGCGCGTGGCGCCTACGTTTTTACGTTCCGCTCATTACGCTTTCGTCGCCGTCGCCCGGGCCAGCTTGTCCCGCGCCGGCGGCGCCGTGAAACGGTTTACGTACCCGCATTTCGGGCACTTGATTTCCGCGTTCCGGAGGTGTTCGGCTCGAAGTAAAAGCCGCCCGCATCTCTGGCATCGTATATCGTTGGTTACGTTCATTCGCCGGGAACCGTCGTGCAGCGGCATTTCCCGTGAAATTCGGGGAGCCACTTTCCCTTCTTCATCTCCCTGTCCGATATGTCGTTCGCCTCGTCGGCGTCTTTTACCCAGGGGAAGTACTCCTTGACCGCCTTCGGATCGTCGTCCTTGAGGAGAGCATCGAGGCGTTTGTTCGCCTTGCCCACCAAGACGACGCGGCCTTCCATCGGGATGCAACGGTCGCACACGTTGTCGTCGCCCATGGTCATGATCGTAAGCGTCTCGATCTCCGCGGCGCCGTACCCCCGGACCCGGGCGAAGTTGCGCGTCCGGTTGACCGCCGACGAGGCCACCGTCTCCCAGTAGCTCTCGGTCAGCCCGTACTTCTCGCCGAGCAACGCCCGTAGCGACTCGCCGAGTTCCTCGATCGACAGTCCCTCGCGGAACGCCTCCTCCCGCGCCGTCTTTGCGATCAGCTCGCCGAGGTCGGCGTCGACGTGATTATAGACCCAGAAGTGCGTATCGTTCTTCAGCCACTCCAGCGTCGCTTCGTCCACCAGCCCGAACGACACGCCGGCCGGGGCCCCGGACTCCAGGAGCGCGAGTTCTCGCCCGAGCTCGTACATCTCGGTCAAGTGCGTACCGACGGGCGCCGCCACCGTGTCGGCCAACGGGGCCAGCGCCGCCCGGTACTTCGCCACGAGCTCCTCGACCGCCAGGTCCACGTTGCCGGAACGCAGCCCCTGCATGAACGCCTCGATCGCGACCTCGGTCCCGTCCTCGAACAGCTCCGCGTACTTCTCGACCAGCAGCGCCTTGATCCGGAGCTCGAGCGCCTTGGCGACCGTGACGTCCTTCGGCGGCCGCTTCTTCTTCGCGCCGTTGATGGCCGCGACGAGCTCGTCGACGACGTCGACCGCCGCAAGTAGGTCCGCCATGGACATTTTTTTAAGCTGCTCGTCGAGCGATTTCATCGTAGATCGCCGTCTTCATCATCTCGAGAGAGGCCCCGAGGCCTTTCCCTTCGTCGTCGAACGCGAGGCCTCCGAGTTGGAGCTGGAGCAGGGCCACCGGGAGCGGCATGTCGGCCCACGGCTCCTCGATAACGTCGAGGTTGCGCTCGCGCCGTATGTCGTTGATCGTGTAGCCGCCGGCGGCCGCGAGGCGCGCGATCTCCTCCGCCTGCTCGCCCGGGTCGCCGAGCTCCATCGAGCGGAACCGGAACCGCCAGTTATTAATACCCATGTCCGCGACGACCGTCGCGTTGATGATGTAGTTCAGCGTGCGTCGCAGCGGCCGAAAAACCTGCTCCTCGCCGATCTTGCGGGCCTCGATCGCGTTGGCCCGGTTCACGTCCTTAACCTGGCCCAGGAATATCGGGTGCAGCCGGAACGTCCCGCGCACCTCGTCGTCGTTGGCTTGCCGGTAATTCAGGAAGCTCGCGTCCTCGGTGACGCCGACGGTCAGCGGCTTCAGCTGGACCGATACCCGGCCGCTGAACTTGGAGAGGACCTGTTCATTTATCGCTGCCTCAAGGACAAGGACTTTGTGTGCGTTGGTCACGCCGCGCGTGTTGGCCTCGAGGTACTCGCGGATGGACTTCTCCGAATCCTTCGAAAGGCTGCCGCCGTTCACGAGAATGGCGAACCGCGGCACGCCGTTGTTCACGAAGAAGTAGTAATTATATTCCGCAGCCTCCCTCGAGCCCAGGATCGCCGGCGTAGCCGATACGTACTGCGGGATCCCGTAGTAGTCGGACCGCGACGAATACTCCAGGATATGGATGACCTCGTTGGCCTGTTTCTTCGGTTCCGACGCCCCTTCCTTGCCGGTCTCGAAGTCGATGTCGCGGTCGTCGCCGAACTCCTTGAAGTAGACCTTCTTGCCGCTGCGGATCTGGACGAAGCCGCCCGCCGGCCGGATCCGCATCGTGTGCCCGGGCAGGTGGGCGAAGCCGTCGATCTCCTTCTTCCGGTTCCGCAGGACTTCAAGGTAGCCGTTGCCCAACCCAAGGTCGTCGGTGAGCCAGCGCGCGGCGATCTCGACAAACGGCAGCCGGTGCCGCGGGTCAATGACGATCTCGCCCTCCTCGCCGGGGAAGAGCGCCTGGAGTCGCTCGAGCTCCTTCTTCGCCTCGCCCTTGTCCGGCTCCACGTCGTCGTGAGCCGGGACGAACTCGAAGCCGTGGCGGACGACGTTGGTCACGATCGCGCCTATGGAACCCCTCAGCGCCGAGTTTATCTCCGGGTACTTGGCGAGTTCGGTAAGGTTGTAAGGCGGCTTGACGACGTCGCCCTTCTCATATAACCCCGTCCACGGGTCCTCCTTCATCGCGGTGGAGGCGCCGTGGCCGTCGGCGTCGACGGCTTTGGCCTCGGGACCTACTAGGTAGGCGCGGGTTGTGGCGTCGTCGACCGCTACCAGCTCTGTAGTCTCTTCGGCCATTTAACCAATCACCCTCGCGGCCACCGCCGGCTCGTCCAGCGGCAGAACGAACGTCTTGATTATCTCCATCGCCGCGCGGTCGTAATTGACGGCGTGGCGGTAGTGGTCCGGCTTTCCGCCCTCGCGGTACACGGCGCGCTTGTTGCCGTCCGCCGCGTCTTCGAGGACGCGGACCGGGGCGGACATGTGGTCGTAGTATTCGGGGATCGCCCGGGCGTTCTCCGGCAGCAGGTCCCGGCGCTCCAGGATGTCCTGGCCCGATTCGTCGAGCGACGCCGTCCGGTCCAACTTAATAATCCGGCTCCCCGGCCAGTCCGGCCCCTCTTTAAGCCATCCGGCGCCGCGGGGATGCGTGTCGTACTCGGCGAGGAAGACGCGGCCTGGGAAGCGGGCGGCGAAGTCTTCGGTGGCGCGTGTCTCCGGCAAGTGGTCCACAACCATCGCGCGGATGCTGTACCGCGCCATAAGCGCCGCGACCTCGTCAAACGTATCCAGCTCGCCGATGTAGACGGCCTTGCGTACGGTCGCCCCAGCGGCCGCGTCGCCGGTCAACTCGGAGATACGCACGTGCAGCTTCGCGCCGACGTCGACGCCGGCGGTGCACGCCGCGTCGCTTACGGAAGGCATCAGGTAACCCTCGAGCCGACAGCGGTCCAGCATCGCCGGGTCTATCCTCGCACCCTTCGGCGTATAGGGTTCGCCGAGGTCGAAGTTGTAGAAGTCCTGAAGCGCCGTCTGGTTGCCCCGGCCGCGGTGGTACGTCCACACCAGCTCGGCGACGGCGTTCGTCGCGCTCATCAGCTTCGATATCTTAAAGCCCGCGGTCTCCCGCCCAGGCTGCTGCGCGAGCCAATACCCAGGCGTGAGGCGATTCATGGGCTTGCCGCATTTACGGCAGTAAACGTGGACGTCGCGGCCGAGGGCGTCGGCGAGCGACTGCCAGCCGGTGACGTCCGGCGACGCCAGCAGCTCGCAGGCCCGGGCGTCGCGGACGTCCCGGCCGTCGAGGTCGTAGACGCCGCCGAAGAACCGCAGCTCCTGCTCTTCCCCGCACTTCGCGCAGGCCACCGTCCACACCCGGCGGTCACTCGCGAGATACTCGGCGTTAATGCCCATCTCGTCCAGCGTCGGCGTCGAGACCTTCTGCATCCCCTTGAAGTCGGAGTGGCCAAGGCGACGCTCCACCTTGCCGAGGTGCTCTCCGACGCAGAAGTCGAGCTCGTCGATGATAACGTCGTCGATCGGCATCGCCAGCACGTCGAGGACGGTTTTGCTCCCGACGAACACGATAGCGCCCCGGCCAAGGTGCTTCAGCCCGACCTGGTCGCGGCGCTTCGCCAGCAGCTCGCCGTCCTGGTGGCGGAGCGCCGCCTTGATCGCCGGGCTGTCGTCGAGGGCGCGGTCCACGCGGTCCGCGACGAAGGTGGAGAGCTGGGCTTTGGCCGGGAAGACGTAGAGGACGCGCAGGGCGAACTCCTTCGCGAGCCAGAAAGAGCGGGCGATAAGCCACGTCGAGATCCCGCACTGCGCCGACTTCTCGACGACGATCCGGCGGTTCGTGCAGCCGTAGATCGCGCGCAGGTACTCGTGGCCGTCGAAGCGGAACGGCCCGCGCTCGAGGCCGATATGAGCCACGGCCCAGAGCGCGAGGTTCTCGCGGACCCGGCTTTTAAGGAGCGCCGTCGCGAGCGCCCGCTTGTCTGGCGATAAGGATTTTCTCAATAAAGCCATCGATTTCCCGCATCGTGTCCTCGCCCAGGTCGACGTCGAAGAACCCGGTCGCCCGGGCGTTGACGTCGGCGTCGACCTTCAGGCGGTTGACCACCAAGCCGAGCATCTCGGCGAGCCGCGTTTCCGCGGCGATGATCGCGTTCATGCACCCGACGCGCGCCGGCGACCCTGCACTCGACTGGGCGTGGTCGTTCCACAGCGTCGCGATGATCTCGTTGAACCGCTCGGTCTCCTCGTCGAGGATATCGTCGAGGGTTTGCTTCTCGTACCTCGAGCGCGTGTGCTCGCGGATGGTTTTGAGGTAGCGGCGGACGGTGATGTAGCTGATCGACGCGACGTCCTTCTCCTCCAGCATCTCGACGATCTGCTCGATCGTGTAGCGCCGGAGCCAGAGGCGGTATATCTTCGCGGCCGTCCGCTTCTGGCGGGCGCTCAGCTTGTCGTACTGCGTCTTGTCGTTGACGGCGACGTCCTTTTCGGCGGCCGCGGCCGGCGCGCGTTTGACCGCCCGAG
This sequence comes from bacterium, assembly GCA_035528975.1. Taxonomy (GTDB): domain Bacteria; phylum RBG-13-66-14; class B26-G2; order WVWN01; family WVWN01; genus WVWN01. The sequence goes on along the minus strand of DATKXQ010000062.1, from coordinate 5,209 downwards.
CCGGCCGCTTCGCCTTCGCCGGCGTTTTCCTCTTGGGCGTCTTGGCCTTCGTTTTCTTAACCATCCTGGTGCGCCTCCAGCCACTCCTGCGCGATCGCGGCGATACCGTCGCCGCGCTTCTTCCTCTTCGCCTTCTCGATGGCCGCGTTGACGACGTCCGCCTGCGCCTTCGTCACGACGAACTTGAGGAGGACCGGCGCCTCGGCTTCCTCGACCGCCGCCTGGGCGGCCACCTGGGCGTCGAGGTCCCGCGGTAGCTTCAACAGGTCGAGCGAGTCCTTGAGCTCGCGCTCCTCGAAGCCGATAAGCGCGCCGAGGTCGGCGAGCGAGTAATGCTGGTTCAGGTCGTGGACGAGCTCGGCTAGGGGCCGCGGCGCGAACTGGCCGCGCTTCCGGTCGAGCGAGACCGTCGCGACCCGCGCCTCGACGTCGTCCGCGGCGACGACGATGATCGGGACCTGGGCCGCGCCCAGCTCCAGGAGGGCCTTGTAGCGGTGCTCGCCGTCGACGATCTCGTAGTCGCCGTCTACCTCGCGGACGACGATCGCGCCGATGAAACCGTTCCGGCGGATGTCGTCGACGAGCGCCGCGAACATCTTCGCCGTCAACCGGTTCGGGTTGTACGCGTTCGGCCGGACCCGGTCGATCGGGACCAGCCGAACGTCGTTAACAAACTGCAAAGTCGACTCTGCCATGAGCTCGAATTCCCGCGAATAATGCGCTTTTTCCGTCGATTCCACGGCGAAAAGCTGTCGGTTCGACTTGACTTCGCCCGCCACGCAAGCAATGATGTAACCGTAAGCTATTGATATTAAACGCTTTAGCAACGGAGGCACGATGAGCTACGACATTAAAAACCAGCGGTTCGGGATCGAGATCGAGGTAGCGGGCATCACGAAGGATAAGGCCCGCCGCGCCGTCCGCGACGGCCTCGGCGTCCCGCGCCGCAACGTCCTGCAAAGCGGCGTTAAGGACCGCGACGGCCGCCTCTGGAAGGTCGTCGGCGACAGCTCGATCGACCGCGTCAACGGCCGCGAGGGCGCCGAGGTCGTGTCGCCCATCCTCACTTACGACGACCTCGAGAAGGTCCAGGACGTCGTGCGGGCGCTCAAGCAGGCCGGCGGCGTCCCCCACCGCTCCTGCGGCATCCACGTCCACATCGACGCCGGCCCCCACGACGCCGGCTCGCTCGGGCGCCTGGCCAAAATCGTATGGAAGAACGAGGAGCTCATCCTCGACGCGCTCGGCGTCTCCAGCGGGCGCCGCGGCTCCTACGCCAAGCCGTTGGAGGACGACTTCATCGACAAGGTCGTACGCCGGAAGCCGCGGACGCTTGACGACCTCAACCGCATGTGGTACGGTAGGTTCATCCCGAACCCGAGCCACTACGACAGCACGCGCTACCACGGCCTCAACCTGCACAACGTCTGGTATCGTAAAACGGTCGAGTTCCGCTACTTCAACGCCAGCCTGCACGCCGGCAAGGTTAAGGGCTACATCCAGTTCTGCCTCGCGCTCTCCGCGAAGGCGCTGAACAGCCGGAGCGCCTCGCACCGCCGCAAGCAGCGCATCCGCGGCGGCGACAAGTTCGACTTCCGCGTCTTCTTGCTGGGCCTCGGGCTCATAGGCGACGAATTCAAAACCGCGCGGCAGCACCTGCTCGCACGCCTCAGCGGCAACGCCTCCTGGCGCCGCTACGAAGGACGCCGCAATGAAGGCTAAAACGTACAACCTCGAAATCGCCGGCGACGCGTACAGCGGGACCGCCGTCGAAATCGTGAAGGCGATGCAAGCGACCGCCTTCTTCGAACGCGATAAACCCGTCGAGGAATACCTCGACAGCCTACCGGAGAGCCTCGAGCGGTTCACGGGAAAGCGCATCGCACTGGCCGGCCGCACCTTCCCCGAGCGCGCCGAGAGCCTGCTCCGCGAGCTCGTGCGCATAGGCGTTGCGACTGAGGATACGTGACGTTGGCTTAACCGGTTCTCCATACGGCGCCGCCCTCCGGGGCGGCGTTCCTATTGCCCCGCGACAACGAGCATCTCGGTGCAGTCGCCGACGTCGCGGGTCGACGAGCCTATCGTATACCGGTGCCGGATAGGCACGACCTCAGCCGGCCGGAACCGCCGCACGACCGCCAGGACATCGTCCACGCCGACCTTGGGTCCGCCGAAGCTGATAATCCAGCGAGGGATGTGGCGCGCCCGCGCCAGCAGCTCGGCGAAGAAGTCCATCGCCGCGGCGGTGTTGAACTGGCTCGGCTCACGCGGCTCGACCTTACCGGCAAGGATAGCGTCGATCTGCGCGTAGAACGATTCGTAAGACTGAGTACCCACGTAAGGCGGGTCGATGTACGCCGTGTCGCCCTCAGCCTGTTCTACGAACGCGAGCGCGTCGAGCTGGTAGACGCGGTTGTCGCAGCCGTTGTCCATGATGCCTCGGTTAATCCTCGCTTGCATCTTCTTCAAAATCGCGTAAGGCGTGTAGAAGAAGCGCTCGACGTTTACCGCCTTCTTCTCCGCCAGCATCTCGATGTTGCCTTTCTCGAACTCCTGCGTTACGTACTTAGCCATGAACGCCCCGAACGGGCGGACGTGGTAGATAAACCTAATGAGCAGGTAGAACAGCAGCGCCCGCTTCACCTCGTCCTCCACCGCCCGGGCGTTGGCGAAAGCGCGGTCCAAGAACGCCGCGTGCTTCGCCGTGAAGTAGTCCGGGCAGTAGTGCTCCTCGACCAACCGTGCGTAACCCGCCGGCGGCTCGGCGAAGAGCCGGGCGACGTCGTCATCGCCGATTTTCTCGACGCCGTTCTCGATAAGCGCGCGGCCGACGATGACCGAGCGGTCGGCGAGGTCGTTGCACAGGACGCGGTAGCCGAGGTGCTTCGCCAGCAGCGAGACGCTGCCGCCGCCCATGAAGACGTCCACGAACGTCTCGCCCCGGGCGTACGTCAGGATCTTCTTCGCGAGCCGGCGCTTACCGCCAAAGTAGCTCGGCACGGCCTCGAAGAGCCGCATACAAACCTCCGTTGACCGTCGCCGTTCGCCGTGATACCTTAGCCCCAACCCACGTGGGCCAGGGGCAGGCGGCGGCTTCGGTCGGTCTCGGGTCTTACCACCCGCTGACGCGGAGGAGAGTGCTAGCTCTCCGATGCCCGCTTGCTCCGTTAGTTCTCAAAGAGCGAAACTGCGTTCGCTACGTAAAAGCCAATAGCACAAAGACCCCGGCGTGTCAAACCGGCGAGCCTATTCCGGGGGGGCACGTATTAGGCACGTTTTCGGCACGTATTAGGTACGTTTTCGGCACGTTTGATACCCTTTCCTTACCCACGCGTTAATGTCTTCCGCCAACGCGCGCACGCGGCCGTCGTAATACGAGACGGGCAAAGCGTTTTCCCGCGCGTGCCGCTTCGCAACGCGCGTTGAGCAGCCGAGGTACGCGGCGATCGCTTTCCACCCGACGAGTACGTTAGGCCGCGCGTCCGTCACCGCTCGCCCCCAGAAGGCGACCCCTGCGCTTCGGGCGCGTCGTGCCGCGTCGCCGGCGCCGTGGCGAGCGCGGCGTCGCAAGCCGCGCCGCCAACGCGGCACCGGCCGTCTTTTTTACCGTAGTTCACGCAGTCGTCCTTGGGCGACGTCGGGAACGCGACCGCAGGCGGGCAACGGTCTTTGAGGGTGACGTGGCACTCCCAAAGCTTCACGGCACAGCCTCCAGCTCCGGGACGACGACGCCCGGTAGTCTATCCTCGAGCCAAGCCGCGACGACGTGGCGGTGGCACTCGACGGCGTTGGGGATAACGACGCGGCACCAGCAGCACAGCACCGGCTCCTCGGCGACGAGGTAATGAAGCTCGTCCCATACCAGGGCGGCGTCGAGATCCGCAAGCACCGCATCCCGATAAAACTCCACGTACTTCTCCCACGTAATCCGCCCGGCCTTGAATCCTTCGATGAGGTGCCACGGCGGCGCGAGCGCCTCGTACTTCGGGCCGCCGAACCACGCCGGCGCCGAGCGCGCGATGCTGACCGCGCCCGGGAGCCGGCCGGCGACGAAGAACGACGACGTCTTCACAGTCCAACCTCAGGGCGCGGGTCTAGCCAGCCGCCGACGATCTCTACTTCGGCGCGGAGGTCGTCGGGCGCGTATTGGAACGACCGCGGCGCCTTCCACGTTATCGGCTTAATCCACTTCCACGACGTAGCGTCCATATCAACCATGACGACGGAATCGCACCGTCTTTTAGCCCGGCGTAAACGCCGCGCCACGACGACGCAGAAGCCCTGCAGCATCCCGTCTTCGACGTAATATACCCGCTGGCCCGGTTCGATATACGGTGCGCGACGTACGTTGTATTCCCGGTAGTAATACCCGCCGCCGGCGGCTTTGATCTCCTCGGCCTCGCGGGCCGCCTCGGCCATCCGGGTCTTCGGCGTCGTTACGATGATGTCCATTTCGGCTCCTTCACCAACGCCACCGCGCACGCGACGGCGTCGGCCTCGTGGTAGCTCAGGCCCGCGAGGCCGAACCTCGCCTCTACGGCAACCTTGACCGCTTCCTTGACCGCGTTGCGCGCCAGCCGCGGCTCGCCCTTCTTGCGCCGCGCCGGCTTCACGCCAACCGCCGCCTTCGCCGTATTCTGCGCGACGAGGCACCACGTCAACCCGGCTGCGCCGACGGCCTCCTTGCAAACGCCGCGGACCTCGTTCGTGAGCCAGTCGTTAAACCCCCTGCCGCGCACCGGTGCCTCGAGCGCGACGCGTGCGACGCCGTCCTCCTTCATCACGGCCAGCATCGCCGCGAGCTCTCGCCGAGTCGTCGTCAGCACGTCCGCCTCGCTCGGCGGGTCGCCTTCGGCAACAACGACGCCGTGGTCCACGACGCGGACGACGCCAGCGCCGGCGCCGTCCGCCTCGACGAGCGCCCAACCGGTCGTCTCGCCTGGGTCTAAGCCGAGTATTTTAGTCGTCTTAGCCATCACTAATCCTCGTCCACTCCTTCGCGTAGCGCATCCGGTAAACCTTCACGACGTCCCGCCACTTGCCGGTCTTCTCGTCGCGCTCGTGGGGGAAGCGCATCGTGACGTACCGGTACGCGTCGTCCGAGAAGACCGCGACGTCCACGACGCGGCCGCGGACGGCGTCGCCCGTGTCGCGCGCCACGAACCAGCCACCGCCCCGCGCCTCGTAGCTCACGGCGTAGCCGCCCTCG
>DATKXQ010000061.1:0-8151 GCA_035528975.1 bacterium | reverse complement strand
ACTTCGACATCCCCGAGACGCCCGAAGACTTCATGCGGGAGGAAAAGAGCCCCGAGACGATGAAGTTCAAGGAACTCGCCGTCTACGTATCGAACCTGGAGTCCTCCGGCGTCGACGCCGCCAAGGAGCGCGTCGAGTTGTATTTGAAAATTTCGGTGCCGCTGGCCAATTTCATCGTGATCTTCCTCGGCGCGCCGCTCGCGCTGCAGAGTCACCGCTCGGGGTTGGCGTACGGCTTCGGCCTGGCCATCCTGTTGGGCTTCATGTTGTGGGGGGCGCTGGCGGTGGGCCGCGCCTTCGGCCAGAACGGAACCCTTCCGCCGCTGTTCGCGGCCTTTCTCCCCGATACCGTCTTCGGCATTTTGGGTCTGGGGATGCTGTATCGGGCGCGGACCTGACGTATGGCTTATTTTCGCGAGAACGCTCCGGTACTTGCCAACGACGCCGACGGCGACGCCCGGCTCGTGCGGCTGCACGCCCCCGGCATCGCCGCGGCCGTGCGGCCGTTTCAGTTCGTTTTGGCCCGGGTGCCCGGCGAATCTTTTACGCTGCGTCGGCCCCTGTCGGTCTTCGACGCGCGCGGCGAGGACGTGGAGTTGCTGGTCCGGCCGGTGGGGAACGGGACGGCGAGGCTGGGCCGGCTCGCGCCGGGCGCGCATTGCGATTTGACCGGGCCGTTCGGGCAAAAGGCGGGCGTGGGGGAAGATGCGGTCTTCGTTGCCGGCGGCATCGGCGTCGCCGGTTTGTTCTTCGCGCTGGCGGAGGAGGCCCGGGCCGGAAGGGCGCACGAGCTGTTCTACGGCGCGCGCACGGCGGACCAGTTGTACGCCAAATCTCGTTTGGCGGAGCTGGGCATCGACGCCGCTTTCGTTACGGAGGACGGCTCGAGCGGCCTGGCGGGGACCGTGGTCGAACACCTGCCGGACCTTCCCACGACGAAGGAGAAGTTGATATCCGAGGCGTTGGATGAGAAACTGCTTCCATATCCCCACGCCGTGGTCGCCTGCGGCCCCCGGCCCATGTATACCGCGCTTCGCCGCGCCCTCGGCGAGGGCGCGAGGTTGTACGTAATGATGGAAGAGCGGATGGCCTGCGGCGTCGGCGCCTGCCGTTCGTGCGCGGTGCCCGTCCGGAAGCCCGAGGGTTCGTACGTCGCCGTGTGTCGCGACGGGCCGCTGTTGGATGCCTCGGCCGTGGATTGGGACCGTTTCGGGGGTTCGGCGTGACCGGCAAAATGGATACTACGGTCGGCCGCCTCGAGTTGAAGACGCCCGTCGTCATCGCCTCCGGGATAGCCGGCTACGGCGACGAGTGGCGGGAGCTGGTCGACATGTCCGCGGTAGGGGCCCTGGTTCTGAAAGGGGTATCGCTCGAGCCCTGGCCCGGCAACCCGCCTCCGCGCGTCGCCGAGGCGCCCGCCGGCGTTATCAACGCCATAGGGTTGGAGAACGTGGGCCTCGAGGAGTTCGTCGGCGAGAAATTGCCGGCGTTGGCCGGGCTGGATTGCAAGGTCGTCGCGAACGTGGTGGGGGAAACGGCGGCCGAATACCGCGACGTGTGCGCCGCCCTCGACGGCGAAGGCCGCGTCGACGCTTTGGAATTGAACGTTTCCTGTCCCAACGTCGAGCGGGGCGGAACGTCGTTTTGCGCGGACGCCGGCGGCCTGAGGGTGCTGGTGCGCGGTTGCCGCGAGGTTACCGGGAAGCCGTTGTGGGTGAAGTTGGCGCCTTTCCTTACGGATATCGTGCCGGCGGCGAAGGCCGCGTTGGCCGGCGGCGCCGACGCCCTCACCGTGGCCAATACGCTCCCGGCGATGGCGATAGACGTCGCCGCGCGGCGGCCCGTGCTGGGAAACGTTTACGGCGGCCTTTCGGGGCCTGCGGTGCGGCCCATAATCCTGCGGCTGGTGCATCTCATTTACGGCGCCACGAAGGCGGATATAATCGCTTCCGGCGGCGTCGACGGCTGGGGAGCCGCGCTGGCGTATATCCTCGCGGGCGCCCGGGCGGTACAAATCGGTACCGCGCTGTTCGACAATCCCGGCGTCGCGGCCGACGTGGTCGCCGGTTTGGAAGAATACGTCGCGCGCGAGATGTTCGACGACGTGCGTTCCCTCGTAGGTAAATTGCGCGTAAGCGGCGCTTAGATGCCCGAACTCCCCGAGGCCGAGACCATCGCCCGCGGCCTGGACGGCCTCATCCGCGGCCGGAAGCTCGTGCGCATGCGGTGTTTGACCGCGGGCATTTGCGAACGGACGGGGAAGTACCCGGTGGGGGCGCGGGTCGCCGCGGTGACGAGACGAGGCAAAAAAGTGCTCGTTCATTTCGGCGACGGCGCGACGCTTTTAGTCTCGCTGGGGATGAGCGGCCAACTCCGCCGCCGCCCCGACGGGCCGTTGCCGAAACACACTCATATTGTTCTAAATTTCGATAGGGTGGACTTGATATACGTCGACCCCCGGCGCCTCGGCCGGTTGGTTCCTTCCCGGGTCGCGACGACGATGTTGGCGCCCGCGGCCCGCGTTGCGAGCTGGTGCGACGAGCGGCTCGGGCCGGACGCCACGGCCGTGAGCTGGCCCGAGTTCCGCGAGAGGATGGGCCGGCGGCGCGGCGCGTTCAAGCCGTTGTTGTTGAACCAGAGAGTTTTGGCCGGCGTCGGGAACATCTACGCGGACGAGATCCTGCACCGCGCCGGCGTACATCCCCGGACGCCGCCCGCCTCCCTCGCGCCGGCGGCGCTGCGCCGCGTCTACCGCTCGACGAAGTCCATTCTGCGGAAAGCGGTCGAGGCCGGCGGGACCACTTTCCGCGACTACGTAACGCCCACGGGCGCGAGCGGCGATTTCGGGGGTTTTTTGGCCGTCTACGGCCGGGAGGGCGAGCGGTGCCGCAAGTGCGGCGCCGCGATAAGACGGCTCTCGTGGCCCGCGGGCCGAAGTACGTATTACTGCCCGCGCTGCCAGCCGGGGCCTGAAAGAAAATGAAACTGTACCAATATATTCCGGCGTTAGTAACGGCGTGCCTGGTGGCCGGGTGCGCCCGCGTGGGGCTCCCGCCGGGCCGGGAGCGCGTCGAGGACGACGAGCCGCCGCGCCTCAAGAAGGTCGCGACCGTCGACGCCAACCACGTCGAGGTTTATTTCTCCGAAGATATGGACGCCACGACGCTCCGCGACAAAGATAACTACGCCGTCGTGGGGGAGGACGGCGAGCCGCTGGCCGTCGAGGCCGCCGTCGTCGTACGGCCGGACCTGGTTTCCCTCGTAACGGACGGCCAGGAGGCGGGCGCCGAATACACGCTCCTGGCCCGCAACGTCGCGGACGCTTCGGGCGGCAACCGCATAGAGCGCGGCAACGTTAAAAGTTTTAAGGGCTCGAAGGACGCGGACGAGAAGCCGCCGGCGGTGGTGACCACGTTCCCGGCCGACGGCGCCCGCGAGGTCGGTTTATTCCCGGAAGTGCTCGTCGAGTTCACGGACGTCATGGCGCCCGACGCGGACGTCGCCGCCGTCGTCGAGCTGCGCGACGATCTGGGAGAAGCGGTCCCCGTCGACGGCGCCTTCGAGCGTCATCTCCTGCGGTTCCGGCCCGGCCGACGCCTGGATTGCGCGACGAAGTACACGTGCGTCGTGAAGGACGATTGCGCCGATATCGCCGGAAACGCGCTCTATCGCGAGAACAGGTTTTCCTTCGTCACGCTTGAGGACGACGAGGAGGTCGTAATCTCCGGCCGCGTGCGCGTGCTCGAGGAGGGGATTTCGCCGGCGGGCGTCGAGGTGCGGCTGACCCTTTCCCCCGACCCGGGCGCCGAGGGCGCGCGCGTCGTCGGATCCGCCCGCGCCGGCGACGACGGCAGTTATTTAATGCGCGGAGTGCCGCCCAACTCGGAATCCAAAGCGACCTACTATGCGGTCGTCACCCTGGACGAGGACGAAGACGGCGCGTACGAGCTGGTCGGCGGGTACGGTTTCTCGGCCGGCAAAGCCGCGGCTCTCCCGACGCTGTTGGGCGGTGCGAGTTTGGAGAACGTCGAGGTGGTACTTTCGCGGGCCGACGCAACCGGCCCCGTCGTGGAAAGCGCGTTTTTGTCGCCCGACCCTACCGGCGGCCAACGCGCGTGCTACGTCTACGCGTCTTTCGCCGACGGCGAAGGGTCCCCGGTGGCGGGCGCCGAGGTCTTTTTCGACGAAGCGTGGTCCGACGGCACGGGCCTGGCTCTCTATCCCGTGGGCGCGGCCTGGAAGGCGAGCCCGACGGCCGCGGGCGAACGGTACGTCATGGACCTGCGCCGATGGGGCGTCAAGAAGGAAGGCAGGCACGTCGCGTACGTGCACGCCCAAGACGGCGCCGGGAACTGGGGAGAGTTCTTCGAGTTGCCGTTCGAGGTGACGGGGCCGCCCCGGCCCGCGCGGCAAATAGAGGGGACCGTCTGGTTCGAGAAATCGCCCGCCGCCGACGTCCTGGTCACGGCCGCGCCGACGGGCGGGGAGGCGCCCCGGGCCATAACGATTTCCGATAAAGCGGGGAGCTTCGTTCTGGCGGATTTGCCGCCGGGCGCGTACGCGGTCGCGGCCTCGCTCGACGAGGACGGCGACGGCAGGTGGCGAACGGGCGAGCCGGAGGGGGTGGCGGCCGCGCCGGTCGACGTGACGGCGGCCTCGGCCCGGGGCGTCGACGTTCAATTGACGTACGGCCCTTCGCTGACGTCGGCGAACGCCAGGCTCCAGGTTTACGCCGCCGGCGCGGGCGAGGAGGAACGAGCCGTGTTGACGGTATCGGCCGCGGCGCGGGACCGCGACCTGGACCTCAAGCGGGTATGGGCGACGCTGCCGGGAGGCGAGGAAGTGGAACTCGCCGACGACGGCGCGCCGCCCGACGCCGCCGCGGGCGACGCGGTCTTCACCTACAGCCGGGAATACCGGGGCGCGGAGTTACAAGCGCCGGCCGAGGGGGCGGTGACGGTCGCGGCCGAAGACGGCCGCGGAAATCGCGCCGTCGTGACGGAGGAGGAAGCGCCGGGTTTGGCCTTCCGCAAGCTCGAGCCGCCGCCGGCGATAGTTCTCGCCACGGGCGCCGAAGCTTTGGAATTGTCGTGGGAGTTCGTCGAGGGGGCCTGGGGAGGATACGTCGTTTTCCTCGTGCCGGCGGACCGGCGGGACCGGTTCACCGGCCCGGGTACGGGCGAGGTGTTCACGAATTTCCAAAACCCCGTGTGGAGCACGTCGCTTTCGATTCCCTACGCCTCGGTCGCCGATTGGTGGGCGTATCCCGCCAAGTCGCGGTTCCTGGTCATACTGGTCGCGAGCGCGGGTGACGGCGACAGTTACGAGGCGTCGGATAAGGCCCTGGTAAGCGCGACGTGGTATAAGCCGGCGCGGCGATGAAGCTCGGCCTTGAGGGCGCCGTGTTTTAACCTTGCGGCGCGTGGCGGAATATATTATTTTACCTGGTTGGAGTAAAGGCCGAAACGGAGAGGAAGCGTTATGGAAGAAATAAGCATTCGGCCTATGGAGCAGGCCGACGTGCGGGTAGCGTGGCAAATTATCCAGGATAACAAACCCGAGTTCGCGCCGCCGGGGTGGCCGACGAGCAATCTGGAACTGCAACGCATGGGGTTTCTGCATACGCGCGCGTGCCGCGAAGGGTCCCTGGTTGCGGAGATGGACGGCGCGATTTGCGGCGTAGTGGTTTTTCATAACTACGCGGAGGAAAAGACGGCGTCGATTTGCGTTATGTGCGTCGGCGAAGAAGCCCGAGGAACGGGCGTCGGCCGGGCGTTGATGACGAGTTGGGAAGAGAACGCCCGGGCGCTGGGCCTAACGCGCCTTTTGGCGCCGGAGACGCCGGAAGAGGATAGAGAATTCATCGACTTCGCGAAAAGTTTCGGTTTCCGGGAAGCGGGGAAAGTGGTCTCGTGGGGGCGGGGCGACGAGCCGATGGACGCGCCCGAGGACGACCACGTCGTCCCCGTCGTCAACGTCTCGTTGAGCGAGATCACCGACGCCTTCAACGAGTGCTTCCCGGACATGCCGCGGACCCAGGACGACCTCTACGCGCTGATAACGCAGTCGCAGTGGGGGCCGTGGGCTTCGCTGGCGTACGTCGAGGAGGGGCGGGTGCTCGCTTTCCTGTTCACCACGGACCGCGACGGGAAGCCGTACATGCAGCACGTGGGCACGCGGCCGGAAGCGCGCCGCCGGGGCCTGGCGCTGCAACTCCTGAAACACGCCCTGCACGTGCTGCTGCAGGGGGGAGCGCGCGCCGTGGAATGCGAGGTCTACGAGGATAACGTCGCCGCGGCGAAACTCGCCGCCTCGTTCGGAATGGAACCGAAGCGCCGGCGCGTCGCGCTGGCCAAGGAATTGAATTAGGGACGCGCCGCCGGGCGAGGGCGCGCCGGGGCCCGGGCCGTTCCGTACCGCGATAATATTAACCTTTGTGCGAGACAGCATTTATCCGGATTATTCACCACTTCAAACCGGGAGCGTAGCGTATGGACTATCGGGACGAAGTAGCCGGGAAGCGCCGGGGAATAATCGATTGGATGATGAAATACATCCCGGGGTACCGCGGCTACGCGGAAAAGGAAACCCGCCGGGAGGCCGACAAGCTCTTGCGCGAGCACCTCGCCGGCCGGTTGCGGAAAGGCAAGGAGAAGATTAGAGATTCCCGCGACAAACTCGTGGAGGAGGCGAAGCTGGACCTCCTCGACGAAGTGGACCGCGTCGACCTTATCTATGAGAACGTCGTCGACCGGCTCGGCTTCGCTTCGTACGGCTACGCCGGCTTCTTCGACGCGGCCCGCGTGGACGAGGAAGCCCTCGACCGGTTGTACGAGTTCGACGAGGCGTTGGCGAAGGCCGTGGACGACGTCATCGCCAAGACCGAGGCCGTAACGGCCGTGGTGAGCGAGGGCGCCGAGTTCAAGGTGCCGCTCGACGACCTCAAAGCCGAACTCCGCGCGTTCAACGAAAAACTCGACCAACGCAAGGACACCATCCTGGGGGTGACGTAATTGGCCATCTTCGACGTAATCGAAGCGGTGGATATGGGCCCCGACGCCATCGTGCAGCGGTGGCCCGCGGTCGGCTCCGGCGAGATCAAGCTGGGCAGCCAGCTCGTCGTGCGCGAGAGCCAGTGGGGCGTCTTCTTCCGGGACGGCAAGGGCTACGACGTCTTCGACGCCGGCCGGCATACCCTCACCACCGGCAACGTCCCCCTCCTCATCGACTTCGTCGGCAAGCACATAACCGACGGCAGCCCCTTCAAGGCCGAGGTCTATTTCGTCAATAAGCGCCCCATCCGCGATTTAAAGTGGGGCACCGCGGAACCTATCATCTTCCGCGACAAGGAACTCGCTATGGTCCGCCTCCGCTCCTTCGGCATCTTCTCCATCCGCGTCACGGAACCGATGCTTTTCGTGAACAAGGTCGTCGGGACCGAGGGCCGGCTGGAGACGCGGGACGTCGAGTCGTTCCTGCGCTCGATGATCGTCTCGCGGATGCAGGACATCCTGGGCGAAGTCCTGACGTCTATTCTCGACCTGGCCGCCAAGTACGACGAACTCGGCGCGGCGATGAAGAGCCGCGTCCGCGACGACTTCGGCAAGTACGGCCTGGAAATAACGGACTTCTACGTCAACGCCATCACGCCGCCGCCGGAAGTCCAGGCCGTCATCGACGAGCGCACCGGCATGGCCGCGGTCGGCGACCTAAACCAGTACTATCGTTTCAAGGCCGCGAAGGCGGTCGAGAAGGCCGCGGAGCAGACGGGCGGCGGGGCAGGAGAGGGCATGGGCATGGGCGTGGGCCTGGGCATGGGCATGTCCATGGCGCAGATGATGGGAGGCGCGATGCGCACCACCACCGAGCAGCCCTGCCCCAAGTGCAACCAGCCGATGCCGACCGGTTCCAACTTCTGCCCGAGCTGCGGCAATAAAATCGGCCTGCCCGATGAGACGCTCATCATCTGCCCGGAGTGCCGGGCGGACAACCCGGCGAAGGCCACGTTCTGCGCCTCGTGCGGCAAGGAGCTGCCGGTTTCGGGTCACTGCCCGAAGTGCGGCGAGGCCATGGACGAAGCGGACAAGTTCTGCCCCGAATGCGGCGAGAAGATGAAATAACGTAGCGGAACGGAAACTAAAAAGGCCGCCC
>DATKXQ010000060.1:0-8045 GCA_035528975.1 bacterium | reverse complement strand
ACGTTCTGGGCGGCGATCGCGGCCCGGTCTTCGCCGCTGCCGGAGCCGGTGCCCATTATCGCGCTGCCGCCCGACTCGGACATTACCGCCCGAACGTCGGCGAAGTCTACGTTGATTAAGCCGGGCACGGTAATGAGGTCGGATATCCCGCGGACCGCCTGTACCAGCACGTCGTCGGCCAGGCGGAACGATTCGGTGATCGTCGTTTCCCGCGAGACGACCTTGAGCAACTTCTCGTTCGGGACCACGATGAGAGTATCGACCCTGTGCGCCAGGTCGGCCAGGCCGGCCTCTGCTATCTTGAGCCGGCGCGGCCCCTCGAAGTGAAACGGCCTGGTTACGACCGCGACGGTCAGGGCGCTCAGCTCGCCGGCTATCTCCGCGACGATTGGGGCCGCTCCGGTGCCGGTGCCGCCGCCCATCCCGGCGGTTATGAAGATCATGTCGGAGCCCTCCAGCGCGCGATACAGCGAGTCGCGGTCTTCCTCGGCCGCCAGCCGCCCCACGTCCGGTTTGCCGCCGGCGCCCAACCCTTTCGTAAGCTGGGAGCCGACCTGGATCTTTTGAAGCGCCTTCGTCTGCCGCAGCACCTGGGCGTCGGTATTGGCGACGATGAACTCAACTCCCCGGATCTTCGCGTCGATCATCCGGTTTACGGCGTTCCCGCCTCCGCCGCCGATGCCGATAACCTTTATGGTGGCGAAGTGTTCGTATTCCGGCGTGAATTCAAGCATCTTATTACCTCCGTTAAAAGATGTTTTCCATCCATGACTTCATCTGGGATAGTATTTTATGGAAAATTACCGCGTCGTTTTCGGGGCCGTCGTTGAACCGGCCTTCCTCGGGTAGATCGTAGAGGACCAGGCCGACGCCGGTCGCGAATATGGGGTCGGCCACCGACTCGGAAAGGCCGGTCACGCCCAACGGGAGGCCGACGCGGGTCGGCAAGTTGATTATCTGCTCGCCGAGCTCGGCTATGCCTTCCATATTGGCGCAACCGCCCGTCAGCACGACGCCGGCGGCCAGGTAGTCGCCGTAACCCGATTGGGCGATTTCCCGTTTGATTAAGGTAATCACCTCTTCGAGTCTCGCCTGCGCGATTTCGGCGATGTAACTGCGGTCTATCATCCGGGCGCGCCGTCCGCCCACGTCGGCCACCTCGACCGTGCCGTCTTCCGCGACGAGCGACGTCAGCGCCACCGCGTACTTCTGCTTTATCTGCTCGGCCGCGAGCCGGGGCGTCCGTAAACCGACGGCCAAATCGCGCGTGACCTGGTCGCCTCCCACCGCCAACACCGAGGTGTGGCGTACCGAGCCCTCGTGGAAGACGGCGATGTCCGTCGTGCCCCCGCCCATGTCGACCAGCGCGCATCCCAGCTCCATCTCGTCGGGCGTCAGGACCGCGCGCGCGGACGCCAGCGGTTCCAGGACCAGGCGGTTGACTTTCAGTTCGGCGCGGTTGACGCTCCGCACGAGGTTTTGGGCGGACGTTATCGCCCCGGTTACGATGTGGACTTCGGCCTCCAGGCGCGTCGCTACCATCCCGCGCGGGTCGCGTATGCCCCGCTGGTCGTCGACGGCGAACTCCTTGGCGAGAACGTGGAGCACTTCCCGGTCCACCGGCAACGCGATGGCCTTGGCCTGCTCTATGCAACGGTCTATGTCTTTCTTCGAAATTTCGCGGTCGGCGCTCGAGATGGCGACGATGCCCCGGCTGTTCATGCTCTTGATGTGGCCGCCCGCTATCCCGACGTTGACGGCTCCCACTTCCACGCCCGCCATCTGCTCGGCCTCGCGCACCGCCTCCACCACGGACTGCACGGTGCTCTCTATGTTCACCACCATACCGCGCTTACTGCCGAGCGAAGGGGCGAGCCCCGTACCCAGGATTTCCACGGCCGGGCCGCCGTCTCGCTTCGCTATAACGCAGCACACCTTGGTGGTTCCCACGTCCAAACCCGCGATTACGTTAAACCTCTCCGTCATCTGCGGTATCACCTCCCGCTTCGCCGCCGGCGGCGGTCGCGGTACCCGTAACTATTACGTCCCCGTCGAAGCGAACGTCATACGTAACCTCGCCCAAGCCTTTCGCCCGCGTCGCTTCGAAAACGCGCCGTAGGCGGCGGGCGGTACGTTCTTCGAAACCGGCGCCGTATTTAACCTTGTAGCGTCCCGCCGCCAGAACGACGACGCGGTCCTTTACGTCGACGTACTCCACGGCGGCGGTCCAGGCCGGGTCCGCCCGGCCGAGCCCTTCCAACGTCGCCAGCGCTTCCTCGAGTTCGTCCCGGTTCAACCTCTTTCCTCCCGCGTCGCCCGTCGCGCGGTACCTCATACCGGCCAGGACGGGCACGTCCTCGTATCCGGCCGTCATCGGCTCGAGCACTACGCCGTCGCACGAAACCTTCCACAGCTCGCCGTTCAATATAAGCGCCGCCGCCGCCGGCCTCTCTTCGACCGTTATCACGACCTCCGCCGGAATGCGGCGTCGCACCTCCGCGTCCCGGATGCGCGGGTGGCGGCACAGACTACGTTCCACCCTTTCCAGGTCTATCCAAAACAGATTATCTCCGTCTTTGAACCCGGCCGCGGCCAGCACTTCCGGCGCCGTCAAGTACGACGTGCCCCGCACCGTATACCCCCCCAGGCGCCAGGGAGTGGACGTCACCGACGCGTAAACGACGACCGCCAACAACCCGACGCAGGTTACGACCGCGCCGCCGGCGGCGAGTTTTTTACCCGTCGCGCCGCCGTCGCTCCGTCGCCGCGAGCGGCCGCCCCGCCGGGCGCCCCGGCGCTTCGGCGCTTCGCTAGGCATCGCCGAAGTCTCCCACCAACTGGATTTCGAGCTCCAACGTTATGCCGAACCTCCTTATTACTTCTTCGCGTATCTCGCCGATAAGGCCGAAGATATCGGCGGCGTCCGCGCCCCCTTCGTTGACGATGAAATTCGCGTGCTTCGTCGAGACAACGGCGCCGCCGCGCGCCAACCCCTTGAATCCGGCTTTGTCTATTAATTCGCCCGCCGAAGGCCCTTCGGGCGGATTCTTGAAAACGCATCCCGCCGACGCCTCCCCCACGGGTTGTCTCTCGCCGCGGCGCGCTTTATACTCGTCGGTGAGCGCTTCCACCCGCGCGCCCTCGGACGGCGTAAGCCGCAGGGCCACCTCCGTTACCGCGAACGGCTCCGGAACCGGAAAGCGCGTGAAGCGGTAACCGTACTCGACGTCGCCCGGGCCGAGGCGAACGACGGAGCCGTCGGCGACCACCACTTCGACGTATTCTATGCGCTCCCACGTCGCGGCGCCGAAAGCCCCGGCGTTGGTGCGGGACGCCCCGCCTACGGTCCCCGGAACGCCGGCCGCCCACTCCATACCGGAAAGCCCCATCTCGGCGCAGCTCTTCACCAGCGACGGCAGCGAGCGGCCGGCGCCCACCACGACCTCGTCGTCCCGAACCGATAGATGCGCCAGCATACGGGATATTTTCAGGACGACGCCGTCGAACCCGCCGTCGGCGGCCAATACGTTGCTGCCGCCCCCCATCACGAACACGTCCTCGCCGGAAGCGAAAACCTCGCGTACGTCCTCGCACGTGGCGGGCACGACGAGGTACCTGGCCGGGCCGCCCACGCGGTACGTGGTGTGGTGCGAGAGCGGTACCCCCTCGGACACCGACCCCTCGAGGCGGTCCTGCCACCGGCTCGCGCCGCCGCCGTCAATGGGTAAGAAAACGCAGTACATCCTCGGCTACCTTCCAAACGTCGCCCGCGCCCACGTGCACTATAACGTCTCCCGGCCGCATGACCGCGGCCACGCGCTCCGGGAGGTCGCCCTTCTCCGGGACGTGGTATACGTCGCCGTGCTCCAGGTTCACCAGGCCCGCGACGATGCCTTCCTCGGAGACGCCGGCGATGGCGGCCTCTCCCGCGGGGTAAATCCCCGTTACGATTATCACGTCCGCCGCGGCGAGGGCCCCGGGGAACCTCTTCATCTGGTCGCGCGTCCGCGTATACCGGTGCGGCTGGAAAACCGCCACCAGCCGCCGGCCCGGATACGCCTGGCGCAGTGCCGCGAGCATCATCTCGATCTCGCGCGGGTGATGGGCGTAGTCGTGCATAACCGTCACCGAACCCCGGACTTCTCCCAACCGCTGGAAGCGCATCTCTACCCCCTCGAATCGGTCCAACGCTTTTTGGATGGTCGGGAAGTCGACGCCGACGACGAACGCCATCGCCGCCGCGGCGCCGGCGTTCAAGGCGCTGTGGGTTCCCGGTAAATTTATGGTGAGTCGGCCGAGCCGCTCGCCCTTTACCGTCAAGTCGAAAGAGGTCTTTAGCCCCTCGCCCCGTATATCCGAAATATGGACGTCGGCGTCGGCCGCCGTGCCGTACGTCATCTTCGGCTTCGATATCCGATCTACAATAGCGGCCACCCCCGGGTCGTCCGCGCACACAAGGCTCAGGCCGTAGAAGGGGACCTTGTTCAAAAACTCGACGAAGGCGTCTTTGACGCGGGCGAAGTCGCCGTAGTAGTCGAGGTGGTCTTCGTCGACGTTCGTACACAGCGCGTATATGGGCGCGAGCTTCAAAAACGAGCCGTCGCTCTCGTCGGCCTCCGCCACGAAATAATCACCCTCGCCCAGCTTCGCGTGCGAGCCGGCGCGGTTCAACCGACCGCCTATCACGAACGTGGGACGCAGGCCGCCCTCGGCCAGAAGGGTCGCCAAAATCGAAGTCGTCGTAGTCTTGCCGTGCGTGCCGCAGACGGCTATTCCCCGCTTCAACCTCATGAGCTCGGCCAACATCTCGGCCCGCGGGATGACGGGGACGCCGCGCCGCCCGGCGGCCGCGACCTCCACGTTGTCTCGCGGCACCGCCGTGGACACTACTACCACTTCGGCGTCCGCTACGTTTTCGGCCGCGTGCCCCTCGTAAACGGTCACGCCCATCCCCCGCAGGCGTTCGGTGACGGCCCCCGGCTTTATATCGGAGCCGGATACGTCGAAGCCGAGGTTGTTCAGAATCTCGGCCAGGCCGCACATCCCCGCGCCGCCGATGCCGACGAAATGGACCTTCTTTATGGGCCCGAAATCGGTCATGACTTATATCCCAAGAGACTCAGCGCCTCGCGGCCTACGCGCCGCGCGGCATCCGGCCTCCCCAGCTCGCGGCTCGCCCGCGCCAAAGTGGCCCGTCGCCCCTCGTCCCGTTGGAGGCCGGTCACGAGGGCGGCCAGCTTCGCGCCGTCGAACTCTCCGTCGGGTACGACGACGGCCGCGCCTTCCTGCTCGAGGTACGCCGCGTTGCGCTCCTGATGGTGGTGGGCCGCGTACGGATAAGGTATCAATACCATCGGCCGGCCGAACGCCAGGACCTCGGCCACGCCGCCCCCCGCGCGGCACACGACCACGTCGGCGGCGCGGTAGCATTCATATATCTCGTCGTAGAACGGCCGCACGAGCAGCCGCCCCTCCCACGCCGGCGGCACCTCGAGCGCCGCGGCGTCGCCGGTTTGAACTATGAGCTGCATATCCGACCGCGCTAGGCCTTCCAACGCTTCCCGCGTCGCCTCCACCAGACGGCGCGCTCCCTGGCTCCCGCCGAAGACGAAGACGGTGAACCGATGCGCGTCGAGCCCCAGCCGGACGCGGGCGCCCTCGGCGTCGCCGGCGTCGCGCACCTCGCGTATCGGGTTGCCGGTAACGACTTTTTTTATGCCGGGAGCGAGCCAATCCCCGGACGGCTCGAACGTAAGACACGCCAGGTCCGCAAGCCGCGACAGGAGGCGGTTCGTTAGCCCGGGTATGATATTCTGTTCTAAGATAACGCTGGGGACGCGTCGGAGGCGGGCCGCGGCGACGACGGGCGCGCTGCCGTAACCGCCGGTGCCCATCACGAGCGCCGCGTCCAACTCCCGCAGCAGGCGCGCCGCACGCGCTATCGCCCACAGCAACCTCGCCGGCAAAAGCGCGTTTGACGGATGCATGCCGCGCTCGAGCCGGGGCGTCCGCAAAACCCGGTAGCCGTAAGGTTGCGACGCCAACACGCGCTCTTCCACCGGCCGGCCGGTGCCGACGAGCGTTACGGTCGCCCGCGGCCATAGCGTCGTTATGGCGGACGCCGTCGCGAGGGCCGGAAAGAGGTGTCCCCCGGTCCCGCCGCCGGCGATTACGATTCCGATTTTGTCGTCGGATGGCGTCATATCTTAAACGTAATCCACGAACGTGCCGTTCAGAGACGTCGGCGCCGCTTCGGCTCGCGCGTAACCGAAACCGCTGTCGACGCCGGAGCGCCTCGCCACGCTGATTAAAATCCCGACCGCCGCAAACGTCGCGACCAAGGACGTACCGCCGTAGGAGATGAAGGGCAACGGGATACCCGTCGTCGGTATCAGGCCGGTCACGACGGAGAGGTTGACGGCGGCGCCGAGGCCGACGAGGGTCGTCAACCCCGCGGCCAGGTACCGCCCGAACACGTCGTCCGCGCGCGCGGCCGTCTTGAAGCCGGCGATTATTAGAACCGCGAACGCCAGCAAAACCGCCGCCGCCCCGACGAAACCGAACTCCTCCCCCAGGATCGCGTAAACGAAATCGGTATGGGCTTGCGGCAGGTAGAACAACTTTTGGTTGCTCGCGCCGAGCCCTTTGCCCAGAATGCCGCCGGAGCCGAGGGCTATCAGCGACTGTATAACCTGGTAGCCGCGTCCCCGCGCGTAGCGCCACGGGTCCATATACGACATCAAACGGGACACCTGGTACTTTTGAACCGAGATCATTATCCCGAGCAGCGGCGCGACCAACGCGCCCGCGCCGACCATGTAGCGGATCTTCACGCCGCCGAGAAAGAGCATGACGAAAGCGGTAACCGCTATGAGAAACGCCATACTGAAGTCGGGCTCGACCGCCACCGCGGCGAACATGACGGCTACCGCGCCCAACGGGACCCACTTCTCGTACGCGCTCTCCAGCTGTCCCCGGCGGGCGATATATTTCGCCAGGACCAACACCGTCGCCAACTTCGCAAGCTCGGAGGGCTGGAGGTAGAGGCTCCCCACCTTGAGCCATCTGTGAACCGGCGCCGCGTAACTGCCTACGCCGAAAACGAGCGCCGCGGCCAACAACGCGATCGCCGCCGCCGTCGCGGGCCACGCCAGCCGCTCCCAGAAGTGGTAGTCGACGAACGCGCAAAACGCCCCCACGACCAGGGCCACGGCCAGGTTAATCACGTGGCGTTTGAGAAAATACGTGCTGTCGCCGTCGTGCTTCACGTAGGCGTAGGCCGCGCTCGACGAAAAGACCATGAGGATGCCCGCCCCCGCCAGGACCAGCGATACGACCAGCAACGTTATGACGAGCGACCGCCGCATGCTTAGCCGACCTCCCGGCGCAAATCCGCCACGACCCGCTTGAAATCGTCGCCCCGCTCCTCGAAGTCGCGGTACTGGTCCCAGGAGGTGCAAGCCGGCGAGAGCAGGACGACGTCGCCGGCCCGCGCCGAGGCCGCGGCCTTCCTCACCGCTTCCTCGACGGTCTCCGCGAGCGCGACGGGCACGGCCCCCTCGAAAACGGAGGCGAGGTCCTCGCGCGCCGCGCCGTACAATACGACGACGCGCACTTTTCCTGCGGCCGCTTTCGCCAGCGGCCGGAAATCTTCCCCCTTGGATTTACCGCCCGCGATCAAAACCACCGGGTCCTCGTACGACGACAGCGCGGTAAGCGCGCTCGCGACGTTAGTCGCCTTGGAGTCGTTGACGTAGCGGACGCCCCCCACCTCGCCGGCGAGCTCCAGCCGGTGCGGCAACCCCTCGAACGTCTTCAGGGCTTCCGCGCACGCGGCCGCCGGCGCGCCCATCGCCAATGCCGCGCACGCCGCCGCCATGCCGTTGCTCAGATTATGGCGGCCGGGCAATCGCAGCTCGGAAGCCCGCAGGAGCGCGCCTCGCGCGCCGCGGACGTCGTATTTTACTTCCGCGCCGTCGAGCCGGACGCCCGGCGCCGACTGAGGCCGCGCGCTGAAGAGGAGCACCGAGGCCCGGGGCGTTTCG
>DATKXQ010000059.1:0-3511 GCA_035528975.1 bacterium | reverse complement strand
CGTCTACGGCTTCACCACGACCGGCTCGCTTAAAGCTTCCTTCACAAAGCCCACCGGTAATATCTACGGCATCACCTACCACGGCCAGTACCTCTGGGTAGCCGGGACCAGCGGCCTCATATACCAGATCCACTGCCCGGCCACAGTAGGTATCGCACCTACCTCCATGGGCAAGATCAAGGCGATGTTCGAGTAGTCGCTACTCCAAACCGCGCAACGAAAGCCGCCCTTCGGGGCGGCTTTTTTTATTCTCCCGCAAAAAAGGGCCCGCGAAATTATTTGACCGCACGCGGCAATACTCCGTATAATAGCGGGTTATGTTACGCGGCTTAACCCGACCGCTGCGCCACGGCCTCCTGTACGCCGCGTTTATGGCTTTCCGGGGCGTCGTTGCCCTGACGCCCCGGCCGCTCGCGCTGGCGGTCGCGGCCGCGTTGGGGCGGCTGGCGTACCTTGCGGACGGCCGCACCCGGGCGGCGGCAACCCGCCGCATCGGCGACGTCCTGGGATTGGGCGGCGGCGAGGCCGCGCGCATCTGCCGCCGGATGTACCGCCACTTCGCGCTAAGCTTAGTCGACCTGATGGTCTTCGGCGGGTGGCGGCGGCGCCGGCTGGCGCGGGTGGTCGAGGTCGAGGGCTTCGAGCACGTCGAGCGCGCGATGGCGGAAGGCCGGGGCGTCGTCGGCGTTACGGGCCACTTCTCCAACTGGGAGCTTCTGGGCGGTTACGTCGCCGCTCGGCTGGGCGGCATCGCCGTCCTGGCGACGACGGCCTACGACGAGAACTTCGACCGCCTGTTGGCGCGCTATCGCCGGCGGCTGGGCGTCCGGACGATCTACCGGACCGAGCCGGCCGCGGCCTCGCTCAAGTGGTTGGCGGAGGGCCGTTTCCTGGGCGTCCTCGCCGACCAGGACATCGCCGACGTCCCGAGCGTGACGGTGGATTTTTTGGGGCGGCCGGCGCGGACGCCGGTGGGGCCGGCGCTCCTCGCCCGGCGGGCCGGCGCGCCCATAATCCCGATGTACGTCGTCCGCGAACGCGATAATAATTACCGCGTCGTCGTCGAGGCGCCGCCGGCGAAATCAGGAGCCGCTAAGGTCAAAGACGCCGTGTACGAGGATACGGTGGCGTGGTCGGAGGCCGTGGCGCGGTGGGTGCGACGCCGGCCGGAGCAGTGGGCGTGGGTGCACGAGCGGTGGCGGGCGGATTAGGGGCGGCGAGAGGGGGCCGCGGGTTTGCGATTGAGCTTTAGGTAGGGCCGGTTTTATTTCTGTAATCGTTAAATTTACTTGACCTCGTAGTTGGGTTGTGATACAAATTATGATGGACTAAAACGTGCGTTCCGAACCTCCTTCGCGAGCTACTGGCTATGAATAAGAGAACCCCGGTAGGATATATATTGGTATACGCGGTCGGCGCGGCGTCGTTGATGTGGGCCGCCGCGGCCTCGGCCCTCGTCGCTAAGGCGCCGTTCCCGATTTTGGTGGATATGGACAAGGGGCGCCCGGTCGAGAGCTCGCCGTCGATGGGCGACATTAACGGCGACGGCCGCGACGAAATAGTCGTCGGCTGCAAGGACGGGAAGGTCTACGCCTTCGACGGCCGGGGTCAGCTCTTGCCCGGCTGGCCCGTTTCGACGGGCGACACCATCGCCGGCTCGCCCGCCATCGGCGACATCGACGGCGACAAGCGCGACGAAATTGTCATCGGCTCCGACGACGGCAACATCTACGCGTTCAACGGCGACGGCTCGACGGTTCCGGGGTTCCCGGTGGCGACCGGTAGCACGGTCCGCTCGACGGCCGCCGTAGCCGACGTCGACGGCGACATGCGCGACGACATCGTCATCGGCTCGTCCGACGGGAAGGTATACGCCTTATCCGGGAGCGGCACCTCGCTCATCGGTTGGCCGGTGAGGATCGGCGGCGGCGTGGAATCCTCGCCCGCGGTCGCCGACGTGGACGGCGACGACCTGCCCGAGGTGGCGGTCGGCGCCGACGACGGCAACGTTTATCTCATAGACAACGACGGCAAGATCGTTCCCGGGTGGCCGGTGGAGACGCGTTACTACGTCCGCTCCTCGCCGGCCATCGGCGACATCGACAACGACGGCTCGCTCGAAATAGTCGTGGGCTCGGACGATTTTAACGTGTACGCCTGGAACGCCAACGGGACGCTGGTCGCCGGGTGGCCGGTGGCGACGGAGTACAAGATATCGGTCGCGTCGCCCGCGCTCGCCGACCTGGACGGCGACAAGAAGCTCGACGTCATCCTGGGCTCGGGCGACACGATGTTGTACGCCTGGGACGGTAGCGGCTCGCCGCTCGTCGGGTGGCCCGCCCAGACGTACGGCCGGCTCTACAATTCTTCGCCGTGCGTGGCGGACGTCGACGGCGACGGCAGCCTCGACATCGTCGTCGGCGGCGAGGACGTTAACCTGTACGTCTTCGACGGCTCCGGCCGGCAGATAGAGGGTTCGCCCGTCCCGCTGTTGGGGCCGTGTCGCTCGTCGCCGGCGGTGGGCGACATCGACGGCGACGGCCTGCTCGAGCTGGCCGTGGCCGACAACGCCGGCAACCTCTACTGCTACGACTTGCGGGGGAGCGCCGCGCTGGGGCGGGGGGCGCGCTGGAGCGAGTTTCACCAGAGCCACTGGAAGGCCGGCGTTTACGGCTACGTGGGCGGCGCGAGCCAGCTGCCCAAGGCCGTCGTCCCCAAGATGGAGGGGGAATACGCCGGCGACTTATCCATAGAGTACAAGCTCTCCGACCCCCAGCTCGATACGCTGGACATAAAAATCCTCTATTCCGACGACTGGGGCCACACCTGGCACGAGGCCACGGCCTCGGGGATGACGGAGGACCTGGGGCCGCACCGCTACCAGGGCGTAATCGTCTGGGATTCGGCCGCCGACCTCAAAGGGCCGCTGGAGAAGGGCGGCGAGCGCGACGCCGACGTCCTCGCCGACGAGTGGCGCGAGTACCGCGAGCAGAAGGACGTCAAGATCAAGGTCATCCCGGTCGACCCCAACGGCTTCGGGACCGCCGGCGAGACGACGCTCCTCCACATCGATAATAACGTTCCCCCTTCGGTTGCCCTCAAGCCCATAACCGAAGAGGTGGCGCAGGACGTCTACTTCGACTACGAGATAGCGGACCCCGAGCACGACCTCGTCGCCCTCAAGGCCGAGTACAGCCTCGACGGCGGCGCGAGCTGGAAGGAAGCGACCGTCGACGGCGCCGTGGCCGACATCCGCGCGAGCCGCTACAAGAACAGCCTGACCTGGGAGTCGGATAAAGATATCAAGGGCGTCGACGACGAAAACGTCATGTTCCGCCTTATCCCCTCCGACAACGACCCGGGGGAGATGGGCGAGATTTCCAAGCTGCACGTCGACAACAACGCCATCCCCCAGGTGGCCGTGAGCGACATCGAGGAGGAGGTAGCCGGCGACGTCACGATCGGGTACGCGCTCTCCGACGCGGAGAGCGACGTGCTGGCGCTCAAGCTC